>CAYJSK010000156.1:0-2515 GCA_964372745.1 Candidatus Woesearchaeota archaeon | reverse complement strand
GGGTGGAGAGAAAAATTAAAAGATTAAGAGTGAGAACTTCGTTTAACGCTTGTTATACGACATATTACTCGGGCACAATTTTCTTACTTTTGGATAAAGCGAGAAAACCTTTTGATGAACTTAAAGACTTAAACTTAAATAGGGGCAAACTCTCACGACTTTCCTATCTTCCACATTTCTTCAAAATATCGTTTTTGATTTTCTGCCATTTCTTCATCTTCTATCATTACTGCAAATGGTTCTTTTGTCCACGATTGTAAAACTACTTTACTCCCATAAATCACTGTTGCAGTTGGTGACTCTAATTTAATTGGCATGAATTTGAACTCCGCAAATTTTAATGAAGTTTTCCTTGTTCTTACTTTCTCTCGTGCTTCGCTTGTGTTATTATATAATATTCTCATAACAACTTTTTTCTTGATTCTTTCTTTGTGCCATTTTTCCATAAATGCAGGAATAATCTCAAAAGAGGACCTTGAACTGCCATAAGCAAAAAACTCTTTTGCTCCGGAACGTAGAATATCATCCATAACTGTTTTCATCCCCTCTTTTCCCTCATATACCTCTACTTTTGGTCTTTTTACACCTTTTATTTTTTGTAATAGCTTCAATTCCGGCAATGCTTCATTAATTGCTTCTTCTTTTTCATGCACTATTCTCAGAAATTCTTCTGGATCAGCCGCTCTGAATATTTTTTTATGTGTTTTAATGGAATATGAGATTAACCCAAAATCTATCAATCTCTCAAGAATATCATATACTAAAGTTCTCGGCAAATTGCTTTTGAGGGCAATATCGCTCGCCACAGAATCCCCTAACTCTAAACAAGCAAGATATACTTTTGCTTCTTTCTCTGCAAGCCCAAATTTTAGTAATTTCTCAATCATGTCGTAAATAATTGACAGCAAATATTTAAATGTTTCCACGAATAACATTACCACTGAGTAGTTGATACTATGAAAACAGCACTTATATGTCCCACCAATTTTTATGGTGGCAGCGCAACGAAGGGGATTTATTACCCAATGGGTGTTTTAGTAGTTGGCTCTCTCGTAAAAGACACCTTTCCCTCATGGGATGTTGAGATTTTTGATGGCGAACTTTATTCTGAACAAGAACTTCAAGAAAGAATTAGGGAAACTGATGTTCTCGGGCTTAGCGCTAATACCAATAATTACCAACATTGCCTCAATTTAGCAAAATACGCGAAAGAGCATGGAACTCAAAGAGTCATAATTGGAGGTCCTCATGCTTCTGCTGTTCTAAATTTAGGAGACAAAAAAATTCCGATGGCGGAGATTATGCTTCGCAATAGAGGGGATATTGATGCAGTGATTGTAAATGATGGTGAAAAGTCTTATCTCGAATATCTTGTCAAAACTGAAAGAGGAGATAGTAATCTTTCTGGAATTCAGAATCTCTTTTGGAGAGCATCATCTGGAGAGATTAAACATAACCAAATTATTCCGCCAACACAACCGCCCCGTTTTACTGACATGAACTTTGAATTAATGGATTTTGAACAATATTGGAGAGAACATAAAAAAGAATTTCCTGCAATGGACGAACATTATATCGAGGGATTTACTCACGTCGGTTGCACTTGGAGAGATAAAGTAGGTTGCACTTTCTGCGATATTCCTTATCCTTTCAATAATTATCAAGCACCGGGAAAATTCTGGAGAGATTTAAGAGAAGCACGAGACCTAATAGGTGTAAAATCGTTTAAAGATTATGGTGATTGTCTTACAGGAAACTCAGAAAGAGTAAAAGCACTTTTGGATGGCAGACCTGCGGATATGCAAGATATGCAAATTTCTTGTTATGGGCGAAGTAGTGAAATAACAGAAGATGTGGCAGATATGTTAAGAGATTTGAATGTGAGATATGTATATATTGGATTTGATTCTGGAAGCAGAACGACATTGCGCACCATGAAATCAGGTTATGGACCACAAGCCAATTATACTGCAATAGAAAGAATTGAAAAAAGAGGGATAAACATAACGGGAAGTTTAATTCTTGGTGCTGCCGAAGAGGATGAAAAATCTATCGCAGAAACAGAAGCATTTGCTCGTGAAGCTGTAAGACATAAAAACGTAACTCAACTTTACTGCGCAATACTCACACCATTTCCGGGCGCGCCGATGAATTTTCAATTTTTACAATCTGTTCCAGAATTTGCAGAAAGAGATTTATGGGATACAGAACAGACCAAAAGATTCTGGATAGAAAAAAGATGTAAAGTCCCTTATGAATATATAGAACGGAAAGCTAAAGAGATTAATGATCTCAATCCTTCTAAAAGAAAACGATACTTTGGATTAAAAAGAGAATAGAGTTTGCCCCCTCAACGTTTTAACGGTTTTCTCACTTATTGATATATTGTTTTATGGTGCTTCGCATTTGACGAAAATTGTGCCCTGCGTCATACGCCTCCGCTCCTCACTTCGTTGCGGTGCTCGGGGACGTTGCACTTTCGGGCTTCGCCCTCACCTCGTATAACAGGCATTAA
>CAYJSK010000155.1:0-2535 GCA_964372745.1 Candidatus Woesearchaeota archaeon | reverse complement strand
GCGAGAATAGAACCATATTTGTTCTTTGTGTTTTGTCTCAGTGCGACTAAAATCATAGCTGGCTTTCTTCTGAAGAAAACCTCAAAAATTTCTTTTCCTTTTTTTGGCATTTTTTTCTCCCTGTTCACCCGCTTTTTCTAAGTTATACTGCGTAATATGAATCTTGTATATAAGCATTTTGTTGTAGCTATTCTAAAGTGGTTTATGTTTGAAGAGGAATATATTTAAAGTTTGAGAAAACTATTCTCTTTTATGCTAGACATTTATCTTGTACGCGAAGAGCCAGAATTGTTTCAAAAGAGCTATACACGTATGAAACGGCCAGAATTGCTTACACTGTTCAAGGAGTTGGTTGATAAAGATAAACAGTTGAGGCTTATTCAGGAGAGTGTAGATCGGTTGCGTTCTCAGAAGAATACTCTTTCTCAAGAAATTAATCTTTTGCGTAAGGCTGGGAAGAGTATTGATGCAGTATTAAAGAAAATGAAAGAGCTTCCTGAAGAAGTCAAGAAGAAGGAAGAAGAATATGCTTCTGTTTCTGAGAGAGTACAAGAGTTGTTGAGGATTCTTCCAAATATTATCCATGAAAAAGTTCCTTATGGGAAAAGTGATGCTGATAATGTGGAGATAAAGAAGTGGGGAAAGATACCAAAATTTGATTTCCCTGTGAAACATCATGTAGAGGTACTTGAAGCTTTAGATGCTGTTGATTTTGATGCCTCTGCACGAGTGTCTGGACATGGTTTTTATTATTTAAAAGGAGATTTTGCTTTACTTAATCAAGCGCTTATTCATTTTGTTCAAGATCATATGGTGAAAAAGAATTTTACTTATATTGAACCACCTTTGCTGTTGAAGAAAGATCTTCTCTTTAAGAGTATTGATCCAAAAGCCTTTGAGCAGAGTATTTATTGTGTGGAAGGAGAGGATACTTGTTTGATAGGGACGAGTGAGTATTCTCTGTTAGCAATGCATTCTGATAAAATTGTTACTGAGTTGCCTAAAAAATATTTTTCGTATACGATGTGTTTTCGAAAAGAAGTTGGTGCGCATGGGATTAATGAGAGAGGATTGTGGAGAACGCATCAGTTTAACAAAGTGGAGCAGTTTATTTTTTGTAAGCCTGAAGACTCTTGGAAGTTTTATGATGAATTGTTGAAGAATACAGAAGAAATATTTCAAGCTTTAGAGTTACCTTATCGAGTGATTGAATTGTGTACTGGTGATTTAGCTCTGTGGAAGGCTCGAAGTGTAGATATAGAAGTATGGAGACCGACTACTCAAGCATATGGTGAAGTTGTTTCACTCTCAAATTGTACTGATTATCAAGCACGAAGTTTGAATATTCGTTATGAAGAGAAAGGAGAGAGAAAAGTTGTACATACTTTGAATAATACTGCTCTTGCGACGTCACGTGCTTTAGTTGCTATTGTTGAACATTATCAACAGAAGGATGGAAGTATTGCTATTCCCAAAGTTTTGCAGAAGTATATGGGTGGGAAGAAAGTTATTAAGAAAAGTAGCTAAATTCTTTTAAAGGCATTTTTAATTATTTGTTTTATGGATCCAGAGAATCTTACGCCTGCAATGAAGCAGTATGTGGAGTTAAAGAAAGAGTATCCTGATTGTGTGATTATGTTTCGCATGGGGGATTTCTATGAAATGTTTTATGAGGATGCTATTTTAGCTTCTAAAGAGCTAGAAATTACTTTAACCTCTCGAGGGAAATTTGAGAAGAAAGCACCTTTAGCTGGGATACCTTATCATGCACTTGAGCCTTACTTAGTGAAGTTTGTGAAGAGAGGATATAAAGTTGCTATTTGTGAACAATTAGAAGATCCAAGGAAAGCAAAGGGTCTTGTGAAAAGAGGAATAGTGCGTATTGTAACTCCTGGGACATTATTAGAACAACAGTCGGAGCATAATTCTTTTATTATGAGTTTGTATGTGCATGGTGACCAGATGTATTCTGCGTTTTGTGATGTTTCTACGGGAGAGTTTTTTGTTTCTGAGGGTATTGATTTTGCTGTTGTTGATGAGTGTGTGATTGCTTCAAGTCTTTCGGTCAATAAAGAACTTGTGGCGCAATTACAAGGGAGAGGATTGTATCTTTCTCAAGTTGAGGATAGATTTTTTTCTTTAGATCATTCTTATAAAACCCTTTTAGATCATTTTCATATTCTTTCTCTGGAAAGTTTTGGTTTGCGAAAGGATGATATGAGGGTTCGAGCTGCTGGTGCTTTATTATCTTATTTACTGGATACACAGATGCATTCACTTTCTCATATTAAGAAAATTTCTTTGCGAGAAAAACATACGCATATGTTTCTTGATGCTGTTGCTGTGAGAAATTTAGAACTTTTTGCAAATGTGCGTGATGGGGGAAGTAAAGGTTCGCTTATTTCTGTTTTGGATCAAACACAGACTGCAATGGGATCAAGGTTATTAAGAAAATGGTTGCTTGAGCCATTGTTAGATCTTAGTGTTATTCATCTTCGACAGGAAAGAGTAGGATATTTAGTAGGGCATCTTATA
>CAYJSK010000154.1:0-2542 GCA_964372745.1 Candidatus Woesearchaeota archaeon | reverse complement strand
GTCCGCAAAATATTCGCTTTCAACTGTTCAATCCCTCTTTGCGAAACTTTACTCATAAAAATAAGGAAGATTAAATTATATATAACCCTTTCGGCGCTTCACCGCGAATAACAAAAACCTTTAAGAATACAGATAAATTAAACAAAAGAATGTTCAAAGAAGAAATCTTAAAGATTCTCAGAAAGGAAAAGATTCCAGAAGAACTCCTTCAAATCCCTCCAAATCCAGAAATGGGTGATTATGCACTTCCTTGCTTTACTTTAGCAAAAGAATACAAGAAAGCTCCTCAAGACATAGCAAAAGACTTAGAGAAGAAACTCAAAGTAAGCAAGAACATAGAAAAGATCCAAGCAAATGGTCCATACTTAAATTTCTTCATAAATAAAGCAGCATATAACAAAGAGATTAGTAAAGGAAAGCTTGTAAAGAGAAAGAATAACAACCAAGTTATAACTCTAGATTTTTCTCAGCCCAATATCATGAAGCCCTTTAGTATTGCACATTTACGCTCAACAATGATTGGCAATGCTTTAGCAAAGATACTCACACATGAAGGCTATAAAGTAATCAAAATTAATCATTTAGGAGATTGGGGAACACAGTTTGGAAAGATGATGTATGCGTATGAGACTTGGGGAAGTAAGAAAGATCTCATGAAAGATCCTATGCATTATATGACAAATTTATATGTAAAATTCCATAAAGAAGCGGAAACAAATCCTCTTTTAGAAGAAAGGGGTAGAGAATGGTTTGCCCATTTAGAACAAGGGGATAAAAAAGCAAGAGCCTACTGGGAACTATTCAGCAAGTTATCCATGCAGTATTACAACAAAACATACCAACGATTAAACATAACCTTTGACTCATGGGCTGGAGAAGCTTTTTATGAACCTCAATTAAAACCAACCATTGTTCTTTTACAGAAGAAAGGAATAGTGAAAGAAAGTGAAGGCGCTTTAGTTGTCGATTTAGAACAATATGGGATCCCTCCTTGTATTATTCAAAAGTCTGATGGCTCAACCATTTATGCAACGAGAGATATAGCCGCAGCAATCTACCGAGCAAAAACATACAAATTCCACAAAAACCTCTACGTAGTCGACGTCCGTCAATCTTTACACTTTCAACAAGTCTTCAAAACCTTAGAACTAGCATCCTTTTCTTGGGCAAAAGACTGTATACATCTCCCATTTGGAACGATGAAATTTGAAGATGGGGTGATGTCTACACGAAAAGGTATTATTATTTTTCTAGAAGAAGTGATAGATAAAGCAGTAGAATCAGTAGAAAAAATTATTGAAGAAAAGAACCCTAAGCTGAAAGACAAAAAGAAGGTAGCAGAACAAGTTGGTCTAGGTGCAATAGTTTTCTGGGATCTTTCTCACGATAGGATACGAGATATTACTTTTTCTTGGGATAAGGTACTAGATTTTAATGGAGAAACAGGGCCTTATGTACAGTATACGCATGCGAGAGCTGCATCTATTCTAAGGAAGGCAAAAGGGACAAAAGGAAAAGCTGCATATGAAAAACTTGCGACTATACAAGAAAAAGAACTCTTAAAACAGCTTTCATTATATGAAGAAAATATAAAAAAAGCAGCAGACCAATATAAACCATCCATTCTTGCAAAATACCTTATCACACTATGTCAACTCTTTAATGATTTCTATGAACATTGTCCATGCTTAACAGAGTTGGATAAATCTCTGGTAGTAGCAAGGCTGGTTCTCGTAAAGAAGACAAAAGAAACAATTGTACATGCACTTTCTCTACTTGGCATCCAAGCACCTGAAGAAATGTAATACAGGAATGGACTAATTATTCTAAAAAAGGCCAACTACCATAAAAGAAAGATACAAACAGAATCCACTAAGCAAAGCTAAAACCACAGCTATAATCTTATGGTTACTATGTTCCTCTAAGAATAATTGCCAGCAAAGGAAAAGGAGACTCAAAAAGAGTAATGGGCTAACTAAAAAGATTTGTGTAGGAATAATATCATCTCCCCCATTAACATTTCTCGCAACTATGAGCAAACCAATTTGTACAAAATAAATCAAAAAGAGAATAAGCAAAGAAAGATATTTGCTATGTGGGTCAATCTTTAACTTCATATATAAAAACAAGAATTTTCAAATATATAAATTCTTGTAATAACTTTTGCGTAGGAAATAGAAAACCATAATGTTTATAAAACTTCAAAATTTCTAAATCCATATGCCTATTGTATCATTTGCATTTGACAAAATTTCTGTAGACAGAAAAAAGCAATTAGAAGTACCACTAAAGGCAAAGACTTCTATTAAGATTACGGAGATCAAAGAAGAAGAGTTAACCTTAGCTGGTGGCAGAAAAGACCTTCTATTACGATTCTTCTTTGAATATTTTGTGGACTATCAAACAGATCAAGCTTCTGTACTTTTAGCTGGAAATGTACTTTTCTCAGGAAAAAAAGAAGAACTTGAAAAGATCTACAAAGAATGGAAAAAAACCAAAAAGTTTAGTCCAGAGGTAAGTAAGGATGTCTTGAACCATGTAT
>CAYJSK010000153.1:0-2573 GCA_964372745.1 Candidatus Woesearchaeota archaeon | reverse complement strand
AATAGAAATGTCTTTTGCATGATCCTTATCCACTAAAGATTTTATTAAGACTCCCACATCTCGTTCTTTTGCAAGAAGTTTCTTGAAACTCTTCATAAAGGTATATTTCCATTCAGGTGCAATTATGATGGTTACTTTGCTGAGTTTTTCTTTTTTTACAAGCTTTTTAATTTCTTGAACATCCACAGCAATATTTTCTATGCTCTCCTCAATAAACTCTGCTTTCTCGTCTCTCTTTTTTGCGTCATATTCTGGCCAAGAAGCCATAGAAATAAATGCTTTTTTCTTCCCCATAGCCCAAAGTTCTTCTGCATAATGAGGGCATAAAGGGGCAAGCATAGGAACCCAGCGGTCAAAAAGATAATCGTTAATTGCAGGTATGTCTTTTCCTGTTTTTAGTGCATGTTGATAGATACGAAGGATTTCAAAAAGAACAATATTACTATATTCTCTCAAGTTCATTTCTTCCGCAGCTTGTGTTCCTCGATGAATACATCCTTCTATTTTTGAAAGGAATGATTTGTTTGTGATTATTCCTTGTTTTCTGTTTGTAGTTAGTTCTTCAATGAGAGTAAAAATATGTTCGATTTGTTTTTTAGTTTTTTCTACTTCAGAAGATTGCCAGTTCATCATCCCATCAACAGATGTAGAATTGCAGAGGAAGGCACGGAATGCATCTGCACCATAGGAATTATTTAATTCCATCAAGGTCACTGTGTTTCCTTTGGATTTTGACATTTTTGTGCCTTCTGAAATGACCATGCCGTGGAAAGAAATCTTTTTGGGCCATTTCTCTTTCGGAAAACATGCAACGTGGGCGAAGATCATGAAGGATAAATGGTTTGCTAAATGAGGTTGGAAAGTATGTCTCTGATCAAATGGGTACCAATAGTCAAAGGACTCTTGAATATCTTTTAATTCAGAGGATTTTATCTTGAGTTTTTTACTGAGTTCATCCACTTTTCCTTTTTTGAGAAAAACAAAATCAAAAAACTCAGGTGTGAGTTGTTCTCCAGTGAGCTTATATTCTTTTATTTTATCTTTAATCGTGTAGAGAGACATGTACATTGTCGAATCAGATAAAGACTCAATGACCCACTTCTTATCAAAAGGGAGTTGTGTTCCTAGACCACGAAGACGAGCACAAGGTCTTTTGTCTAACCATTCAAACACATCTTCAAATTGCTTGCGATATTTATCTGGAAGGATTTCGATTTCTTTCAATGCTTGTTTTGCATCTTTTTTCCATCCTTTTGCATTAAAGTCTAAGAACCATTGGTTATCCATAATTGCAACAATTATTTCTCCTCCATCACGAGAGAGAGCTTGGCGGGAAGCTTCATAGAAAATATCTGCCTTCTTTTCTTTTTTGAGGTCTTCAACAATGAGTTGTTGTGCTTGTTGTACTGATTTTCCTGCATACTTCCCACAGGAGTTGAGTAATGTACCAGTATGAAATTCTACTTTATAAACTTCTTTCGTTGCTGCATCAATGAGCTTCTCTTGTTGTATAGATGTAATATTCATTCTCTTACATATTTCTTGTGCAGAAAATTTGGAGAAAGCTTCTGAAGTAATAATGGGAATTGCTTGGATTGCTTTTATTTTTGCATGATCAAGGCCATATTTTTGGCAGAGTTGCGGAGACTCTTGTAGTTCTTTTAATGCAAGATAATCATATGGGGCTCCACTTGGAACAGAAATAACAATACCTGTTGCAATTTCTGGCTTACAGCCTTTGAAAGGAAGAATCAATAAGTCTGCATTTTTATGTATTGCTTTACAGCTTTTTCCTAGAAGAGATTTTCCTGAAACTTCTTCGATTATTTCTACTTTTTTATCTTGATGAGAAAGTTTTTCTACACAAGGTTTACTCACAATCCATTTTTCCCCATCAACTTTTGCTTTCATATAGGTGACATCAGGATTGACCCAAAGATTTGTTTGACCAAAAAGTGTATCAGGACGAAGAGTTGCCGTAACTATAAAAGAATCTCCAAAAGGAAACTTCATCAGCGTAAATTCTTTCTTTTCTACAGGATCTATATCTCCGTCAGTAATGTCATCTTCTCCCACTGCATTCTTCAATGTTTTACTGTACAGCACAGGATATTTTCCCTGCATAAGATAGCCTTTCTCTTTGTATTTATGAAATTGCCACTCCACAAGTTTTTGATGTTCTACATCACCAGAGGTGAAAGACCTTCTCCAGTCAACAGCTAAACCCAGAGAAGCATACTCTTCTTTCATTTTAGGGATGAAAAAGTTTACAATGTTCCAAGGATCTTCAAAACTCTTCACAATTTTTTCCACTTCTTTTTCATTGGAAAGATACGCACTTACGTATTCTTTGTATTGTGCAATCTTTTTCTCATCTCCATTTTTAATTCCCATACTAATTCCTAAAACAGGCATGCCAGAAATATGAAATGCCATAGGAAATAAAACATTCTTTCCGCGCATGCGCATAAAGCGAGAATAGACATCGACTTCTGTCACTGCACGTGCATGGCCAATGTGTAAAGAACCAGAAATATATGGGTAAGGTGTATTAATGAAAAACTTTTCTCTTT
>CAYJSK010000152.1:0-2573 GCA_964372745.1 Candidatus Woesearchaeota archaeon | reverse complement strand
TCGTTTTCATTAGCTATTCTAAGAGATTAGAAAAAAATTCTTTCGTTTTTTCTCCCATTCTGTTCAGTGTTTCACTATCTCGAATATCTACATCTTCTACATCATCTGCTACCCCATCTGCTATTGCATGACCTGTATTTGAAAAAGTAGAGCCTTCACCTACATAATCTCCAAAGTCAATATATGCTGAAGCTATAAGGAGGATAAAAATAAAAATTATAGATATTGCAAGATACTTTACTAAACCTTTTGTAAAATGATGTTTAAAGAGTTCTATAAGGACTAAGATGACTATGACTGCGATAATTATTGTTAGTAAGCCCATATATGTGTGAGAGTGTTCATTCTATATATATTTTTCTGCTGAAAAGACTTGTTTCGCTTCATTATGTATGACTTGGACACCCTCACACCTTGGTTTCCTATGGAAATGCGTTATGAAAAAGCTTTGCTATGCGTGTTTTTTTGTTTTTCTATGGTTTCATGTGGAACTTTTATCTCTTCTTTGTTTTATCGTTAGTAAATGTAAGAAAAATTAAGGTTTTTTTTATATTTTTTTAAAAAATTTTATGTTTTTTTCTAATTCTTCATTATATTTAGTTTTTAAGCTTTAATTATTCATTCTATTTTTTTATTTTTTATTTTATATTATATGTTTTTCTATTATTTATTATATATTATTAATTATTTATATTATAATATCTATTCTATTATTCCCTTATTATTTTATTCTATCGGAAAACAAGGGGTACTTTTATAAAGAGGAAGTACTATTGATTGCTTATTCCATTTTGGAAAAAGTTCCATAGGAAATGGAGGACTGGGTCTTTATTTTTGGGAACGAACATATTTAATAAGCTTTCAAGAAAAGGTGTGCTATGGCAGAAAAGGGGTTGAATACTTATTTTGAGGATTATCTTAAACGTGAGCCTCTCTTTCTTGATAAAAAAGTTCTACAGTCTAATTATATTCCAGAAACTATTCATCATAGAGAAGAACAAATAAAAAAAGTTGCTGGTATTCTAGCTCCTGCTTTACGAGTAGAGAAACCTTCAAATATGTTCGTTTATGGAAAAACAGGAAGTGGCAAAACTCTTACAGTACAACATGTTTCTGAAAGTATTAGAGAGATAGTCACAAAAAACAACCTCCCTGTAAAAATATTTTATCTTAATTGTAAATTAAAACGTGTAGCAGATACTGAGTATAGGCTTATAGCAGAGCTTGCACGTTTTCTAAAAACAGATATTCCTGCAACAGGTTTGCCTACAGATGAAGTGTATAAAATCTTTTTGAATACTTTAGAAAAACAAAAAATACTTCTGATTCTTATTTTAGATGAAATTGATCAATTGGTTTCTCGTTCTGGTGATCAAATACTTTATAGTCTTACACGAATTAATTCTGAGTTGAAAGAAAGTCAAATTACTCTTGTTGGTATTTCTAATGACCTTATGTTTACTAATTATTTAGATCCTCGAGTAAAGAGTTCTCTTTCTGAAGAAGAATTGGTTTTTCCACCTTATAATGCAATACAGTTACAGGCTATTCTTAAAGAAAGGTCTGATAGAGCATTTCGTAAAGGGGCAGTTGCAGAAGGAGTTCTTGAAAAATGTGCGGCGTATGCGGCAAGAGAACATGGTGATGCACGAAGAGCTTTAGAATTATTGCGAGTTGCTGGGGAGTTAGCAGAAAGAAATAATGAAGTAAAAATTAATATTAATGCTTTAGATGAAGCCGAAGAAAAAATTGAACGAGATAGAGTACATGAAATTATTACAAGTCAACCAAAACAATCTCAGGTTGCGCTTCTTGCAATCTTTGGTACTGTGAAAGCAGCAGGGAATAGACCTATGTTTACAGGAGATATTTATGAGTTGTATAAAGAATTTTGTACTAAAGCAAAAATACGACCATTGACACAAAGGAGGATTTCAGATATTATTGCAGAACTAGATATGCTTGGTATTATTAATGCAAAAGTGATTAGTAAAGGGCGTTATGGAAGAACGAGACAAATAGGTTTAGGTATTCCAAACTCTTCTCTTCCCAAACTAGAAAGCTTGCTTCATGAGGCATTAGGGATATGAGTAAGCAAGAACTCGTTCATTTTTTTTTTGAACGAAATTATATGGTTAGTCCAGAGATTTTGAAAAAGATACCAGATAGTTTTGATTATGATTCTTTTCTTCATATACATAAAAACTTTCAAAAATCACAAAAGACTGTTATTCTAACAGAAGAAATTTTTCATACATTTTTACAAAGTCCTCTTCATGATGTTCCTTTGTATTCTACAAAAATTGAAGTTTTAGATTCTTATGTTGATAAACCTAAAAAAAGAGAGGTGAAGGATTTTGTAAGCTATATGAAATTACGATATCATGCATTGAAAAAGATTCTTCTTCAACGGATAGAGTTACAAAACGTGATATCTATCAATAAGGCGTTTACAAAGACTCAGAAAGAAGCTGTTGCCATTATTGGGTTTGTGTATAGTAAAGAACAAACAAAAAATGGGAATTATATTTTAGAAATTGAAGATCCCACTGGAGTTATTAAAGTGCTTATTG
>CAYJSK010000151.1:1431-2628 GCA_964372745.1 Candidatus Woesearchaeota archaeon | reverse complement strand
GTACAAAACTAACAGCATCTATACCTGCAGAAAAAGCTTTTGGAAAAAAAGATCCCAAACAAATTCAAATGATTCCTTCAAATAAATTTAAAGAGCAAAAGATTAATCCTATGGCAGGTTTACGAGTAGAGATTGATCAGTACACAGGTGTTATTAAATCTGTCTCTGGGGGAAGAGGACTCGTTGATTTTAACCATCCTCTTGCAGGAAGAGATGTGCACTATGAAATTATGATTATAAAAAAGGTAGAAGATCTCAAAGAAAAAGTATCTGGCTTCTTAGAACTCAATTTCCATCTCCATCACGCACAGCTTGAAGAAAAAGAAGGAGTCATTACGTTAACTGCCCCTATTCCACAAGACATGCAAGCTATGTTAGAAAAAGAATTAAAACGAAGAATTCCTGAATTAAAATCTCTCGTGCTAAAGCAAACTCAAAAAACAAAAAAATAATCGTTTAGACTATGAGGTAATTATAGAAACTATACAACCATTATTCTTATAAATCCATTTTTCTCTTTCTCAACTCATGGACAGCATCTTCAAACAAGCAGGAGATAGAAGCAATGATCCTCTTGAGAAAAGAAGGAAAGTGAATGCTATTGATGAAGAGTTAGAAGCAATCCTCCAAAGACAACGATCTAAGTTAAAAGTCATTGGTTGTGGTGGTGGTGGAAATAATTCTATTAATCGAATGACAGATATAGGGATTACAGGTACAGAAACTATTGCTATTAATACAGATGCACAAGATCTTTTGTATACGAATGCAGATGTGAAAATTCTTATTGGAAAAGAACTCACACAGGGTTTAGGAGCAGGAAGTATTCCTCAAGTAGGAGAAGAAGCTGCACGAGAATCTGAGTCTGAAATAAAATCAAAAATTTCTGGTTCAGATATGGTATTCATCACTTGTGGTCTTGGCGGAGGTACTGGGACAGGCTCTGCGCCAGTCGTAGCAGAAATTGCAAAGAAATCAGGGGCATTAACCATTGCCATTGTGACTCTGCCTTTTGAAATGGAAGGTGCACGACGATTTGAAAATGCCATGTATGGTTTGGAACGTCTAGAAAAACATGCAGACACACTTATTGTTATTCCTAATGATAAACTTCTCGAACTTGCTCCAGATTTACCTTTACACACAGCTTTCAAAGATCGGAAGAGCGTGTGTAGGGAAAGAGTGTGTATGTAGAAG
>CAYJSK010000151.1:0-1421 GCA_964372745.1 Candidatus Woesearchaeota archaeon | reverse complement strand
GATGAAATCCTTACTAATGCAGTGATAGGAATTGCAGAGTTAGTCACAAAAACAGGCCTTGTCAATTTAGACTTTGCAGATATTCGTGCAGTCATGGGCAGAGGTGGAGTCTCTATGATTGGTATTGGTGAATCTGATTCAGAGAATAGAGCAGCAGAAGCAGTAGATAAGGCTATTAACAATCCACTTCTTGATGTAGACATTTCTGGAGCCTCTGGAGCATTGATTAATGTCTGTGGGGGATCTGACATGACTCTGGAAGAAGCTCGACGCGTAGTAGAAACCATTTCTCGAAAACTCGATGAAGAAGCACGAATCATTTGGGGAGCACAAATCTCTGAAGACCTTGGTTCTGCAATTAAGGTTCTGCTTATTGTCACAGGTGTCAAGAGTGCACAAATCTTTGGCAAGAAAACAAAAGTTGGAAAACCAAGAAAAGAGATTGAACAAGAGCTAGGGATTGAATTTTTTTAGGATGGCTCTTTTTGATAGTGATAAGTTTGATGCATTTGTTATTGAACAAGGGGTTATAGGTTTTTGTCAAGAGCCCATTTGTTTACGATCTGGGAGAGTATCACATTGGTATGCAAATTGGAGAAGCATCGCTCGTGAAACTTCTACAATGAGCACGCTTGCTGATTTTGTTTTAGATTTTTGTTTTGACAATAACTTTCTCCCCAGTTTTTTCTATGGAGTTCCAGAAGGAGCAAGCCCTTTAGCTATCCTTACACAGTATAAATATGTTCAGGAAAGATTAAAAAATACAGTGGGACATCCTTTACTCATGGGCAGAAGAGAACCTAAATATTATGGTGCACTAGAGGATAGATTTTTTATTGGCAAAGCTGAAGGGTCCTCAGTTTTGATTGAAGATGTAACAACAACAGGAGACTCACTGTTAAAAGAAATAGAGAAGCTTCAACAAATCCCCGATATTACTATTCTTAGAGCGCTCTCTTTGTTGGATAGGAATGAGGTAAGAGATGATGGGCATACAGTCAGTGATGCTATCTATTCTAAAACAGGAGTCCACCATTCTTCCTTGATTACAGCAGAGCACATTCTTCCTTTAGCATATAAAAGATTACAACCAGGAGAAGAGATAGGAAAAAAACTAAAACAAGAGCTGGGGGATAGAGTTTTTTTAGAAACGTAATGTTTTTATAGTCTCACTTTATTATTCAGAAAATGACACTTGAAAAAAAAATGTATGCAACACTCTGTACAGAAGAGAGAGAAAATAATCCTCTCGTTAAGCAGCTTAAAGAACTAGGATATTGCCTTTCTTTTGCAGATCCTGAACCACATCATGGCATTTTAGATCCTACACTTATAGTCGACGGAAATTACTCTACTGGAATAAATGCAATTGCGCAATATCTTGCACATAGGAAACAGAGAAAAGTTATGCTTACAGGAGA
>CAYJSK010000150.1:0-2647 GCA_964372745.1 Candidatus Woesearchaeota archaeon | reverse complement strand
TTTCATTTTTTCGCGCGTCCCTTACGGGAGAGTTTTGTTGACGACTGCGCCTCCGGCGCTACCCCAACGAAGCGGGCACAGTTATTGAGATTGCTGACGCCGACCAGACCACCGTCATTGTCGTAGACGAACAGCACACGGCCCTGTGGAAATCTCGGATCTATTTCTCCAAACTTGTGCCCATTACCAACAGTATTTCCTGATTGAATATTATCAAAGTATTTTTCTAAATGTTCGAGAGTTCCTGCTCTTGCGATAACAAGCTCATTATTAGTAAAAGTATTTTTGTCTTGATAATTTGAACTTGTAGCTTTCGCAGTATCAAAACTGAGAACTACTCTATAACTCCCAAAAGGATTTTTTACTTTACTCTTTTTCACGTCATCAACAGTGTACAAAGGATTCTTTGCGAGCAATACTTTCTTCCATTCTTCAGGAGTTAGTTTTGCACCATTTTGTTGTGTTAATCCTTCATTGTAAGCTTTTCTTATTCTTTCAGGAAGAAGCAGATCAATTCCGTGTTGTACTACAACAATAGGTTTCCCTTTATCATAAACTCCTTCAGTGTCAACACCAGAAAATTCCTCACTAAAACAAGTATGAAAACGTTGTCTTAAGTAATTTTTTGGTGGAGCAACACTCAAACCAGCAACCAAGTAAGGCAGTGTAGCAACAATACCTTTATTTTGTCGAGTCCAAGCAAGACATTTTTCCAAACTTACAGGAACACCAACGTACGCATCAACAGGAATTCCTTTATATTTTTGACCAACATTTTTTGATTCATCATAAAAATTATCATTACCACGAAGAACCAAACCATCAACAGAAAAAACACCACTCAATATTGAAGGAGCAGGGTCTGGTTCCAGATCATCTTCAGGAACAGGAGGAATTTTAGGAGTAGCACTCATTCTCGCTAAATAACCATCCAACACCAAACGCTCACGAGGAGACAAATCAGAAGTCATTTTGTGCCACCTTTCGCGTGTGCTTGTTCTATTACTTCTTTTATCTTTAATCCTTTTTCTGTTGGGTTTTCTGCTCTTTTATCGGCATACATTGATAGTGCAGTTCTTATGCTCATCCACCTGCTTTCTTCTTCAGGGCATATATCATCAAGTAATTTTTGGTCTTTCTTTCCAGCTTCGGCAAGTAGGCATGCTTCCTCGATATTCTGGACTCTTTGTGTTATCTCTTCTCTATTTCTTGATCCTTCACCAAGTAACACGTCAAACGCGTTATATACGTCACCGCAGTGTTCCATATCAACAAATGTTGGGCTAATAACTCCAGAATATGGAACTGTTAATCGCAAACTGTCAAGGAATAGACTTGCAGTATTTGTTTCGTGACCTTTTGTTTGAGCTATCATTTCTAAAGCACTTGCCAAGCTGATAGCTCCGAAAACAGCTCTTTTCGATAATGGATAAATCTTGTTTTCATCATTATCTGTTCGGACTCCTTCAGTTTGTGCCCATCGAGGACCAAGAGCTCTCTTACTGTGCTTAGTAGTTTCTTCAACATAATCAAGTCCTTTCGTCAAGTACACTCCCAACATTGGTAAGAGTGCAGGAACTTCTCGATCTCCAAATTCTTTATGCATAGCAATAATATCTTTAACAATACTTTCTCCTTCAGGCATGCTCGCTCGAGGATTTTTCTTTCCAGAAAAGATTTCGAAATCGTCACGTTCAGTAGTACAAAAATCCGGATGGTCAAGTTTTACTATCATGTGCATTCTGTCAAGCAAAGCCCTATCAGAATCACTAACTCCAACATATTCTCCATTACCTAAATTCCCAGTACCATAACCAAGAGTGTATCCATCAGTACCGAGCCTTCTAATGCGTCCATTAAATACTATTTTTCCATCGAAAAAGTCAAAGAAGTAATTCTGAACTATTGGAGGACACCTGTTTAATTCATCAACATAAAACAAGTTTTTACTAACATTTTCTGTAAGCTCGACAAGTTCTCTATCGCTTTTAGCATTTTTTAACTTGTCAAGTCTCACTTGTCTTAATAATTCTGCAGGCTCAAAATCTGGTCTCCCCATAGCATAACAAGAAGAGTCACCAAAATATCCCACTAAATCGTTAGCGAGCTCTGTTTTACCTTCACCAGTACCACCAACAAGGTAAACATTAATTCCTGAAAGTAAAGGTGCTTTAATCAAGACATCTCTCGCAGTAAAAGGAACTCCACCAAGAACTATTAATCTGTTATTTTGATATTTTCCGTGCTCGAGTTTTTCTAAAGTTTCTTGAACGCTCATACAGTCACCTCACTATCAATAATTCTTATTTTTAGTTCTACAATAGTCTTAGGTTTGAGCTTATCCCTCAAAAATCGAGGTATGATTATGACACTCTGGAGTCCTTGTTTTGATATTTGTTTTGTTAAAGTAAATTGTTCCATTTTTTTCACCATAAAAATATGTTTTCAACATATTATTTCAATCACTTATGATGCTCACAGTATTTAAACCTTTCGTTTTGTAACTATTGAATAGTAGTCAATATATGTGTATCGGGAGGAATTCTATATGTTGAAAAAATGATTGTTTATTAGTGGTTCTCTTCTCGCAGTCAATTCTCGTTTTTACGTCTTGTAGGGTCGTTTCTTGCGAGTTTCGTCGCGGTCG
>CAYJSK010000149.1:0-2656 GCA_964372745.1 Candidatus Woesearchaeota archaeon | reverse complement strand
TGCTCTTCCGATCTCATCTCCACAATAACAATCTTTTGCACAGTTATAGACATTTTCATCATAAATAGGATAATCACATTCTTTATTATTATCACATCCAGTTGCAACACATTCAGAATCCAAACATGAAGCTACACAATCCTTGATACTACCACAAACTAAATCACTCTCACAATCACTATCATCACTACAACCTGAGCCAGCATATTCACAAGAGCCATCTTCACAACCAAATCCATTACCATATATCAGTTCACAATCAGCATTGGTACTACACTCATCAGCAACAATGTCATACTCATCATCTGTACTAATCGCACTCGGACTCACATCTTCTCCAGAAAAGGCAGCATAAAGAACGAAGGCAGTAGCCTCTACACTTCCTCCCCAATCCCCATCAGTCGTTTGTTCTTCTCGTAAGTAAGACTTTGCATCATCAATATTAGTAGAGTAAGCAGAACTCTCAGAAAGTGCTAATATTGCAAGTGCAGTCGTATAATGATCTCGATCAAAGCTTCCATCACTTTTTTGCAAAGAAGCAAGATCTGCAAGATAACTTTCATCTTGGGTCACCAAATAATACAATGCAACTCGTTTAGGATTGGAATCATCATAATTTTCTTTCAAATACACAAGAGTATTAATCGTTGTTTCTAATTTTCCTAAAGCCCAATTTGCATACAAAGTACTCTCAATATCACAAGTACCTGAAGCAGCCTTTCCAAAACATCCATTATTCACTTGAAACTCTGTCTGTGCAGCATTTTCATTCGCTAATAAATAATAGGTAGAAGAAGACTTATAGATATGTGCAAGAACCACACTTCCCTCTATTTCTGCACAATTCACATCAATGCTCATTCCTGGATTAGAACTTATTAACCCAGCCTGTAAACAATCATCAAGATTTAAAAAATGTGTATTTCCACATCCAGTAAAGACTCCAGCATTCACAGCAACATTCACTTCTTTCAAAGTCCCTTCTAATTCATAGGAAACAACACAAGTCCCATTTGAAGAAGTAACTACTTCAAGATACCAGTCTCCAGAAACATCCGCATCAGAAAGTGCTCCAGTATACCATGCAGAGATATCATCAAAATGTCCATCATCCTGCACTTCATTTAACGCAAGAACAGAAAGAGACGTTTCAGGAACCGTACAAGAAGCGGAAGGGTAACAAAAATCTGCAGAAAGTTTTCCTTCAAGCCATGTTTGAGAAGCACTGGTATCATATCCAGCAGCATCAAGAGCCATAATCGTATACACAGTTTTCGTCACATCACTATCCACAGAACCATCACTATCAATCTGATCAACTAACCAATCAAAACCATTTTGTGCAGAAAATCCTTCTGTTTCTGTACTTGTACTAGTATTTTCAACAGCAAAAACAAAAGATATACTCAAAAGAAAGATCAAGACAAATAGGATACTTTGATTTAAACGCTTCATACATCAACCTCTTTATCTTAGTCATGAGGGGAATTATTTTATAAAGCTTTCTGTACACTAGTAAGAGATGGAACTCTTCGCAAAAGGAAAACGTTCACTCATTTACAAACAAGGAAATATCATTATCAAAGAAGAAAGGAAAGATATACAAGCAGTAAACCGTCTACAAAACGAAGCAGAATGGCTGAAAATTTTTAATAAACACAAAATAGGACCCCAATTTCTCAAGGGAGAACAAAACAAACTCCTCATGGAATACATCAAAGGTCCATCTTTAGAAACATATCTTAAAAATGCAAACAAAGAACAACAAAAAGCAATCTTTAAACAACTTCTCAATCAAGCCTATATACTAGATACACTCAAAGTAAACAAGTTAGAAATGCACCGAGTCACAAAAAATGCTATTGTGAGAAAAAACAAACTTATTCTTCTCGACTTTGAACGCTGCAAAAGAACGCCTTCACCAAAAAATGTAACGCAAGCTTGCCAATTTATCAACAAATATCTTCCAAATACAGAACTCCTTGAAAAAGCAAAGGAATATAAACAAAAATACGCGAAAAAAACATTCCAGGAACTACAAAAATGCTTGATCAACACTTCATGATTGACAAAGAACTTCTTGAAAGAATAATCAAAGCTGCACAAATAAAAAAAACAGACATTCTTCTAGAAATTGGACCAGGAACAGGGAATCTCACAAAACTTCTTCTAGGGAAAGGAAAATCTCTTACAGTCATTGAAAAAGATAAAGGTCTTCTCAAAAGACTCAAAGAAGAACTCAAAGAAGAACAAAACATCCATTTCCAGGAAGGAGATGCAACACAAATAAAGCTTCCCCAATTCACCAAATCTGTTTCCAACCTCCCTTATACTATCTGTGAACCTCTCTTATGGAAACTCACTCGATACAACTTTGACGCTCTCATTTTCGTGGTTCCACACAAATTTACAGAATGCCTCTTAGGAACAAATCCATCAAGATTACACCTTCTTGTAAACTCCTTTTATGAAATAGAGTACCTAGAAACAATCCATCCATCAGCCTTTGACCCTCAACCAAGAGTCCAATCTGCTTTAATAAAAATAACACTCAAAAAAACAAACACTTTTCTGAAAGAGCTCCTCTCTCAATATGATAAAAAAACAAAAAATGCTTTAGAAAACATTCTCACAAAACAAGGAAAAACAAAATCCC
>CAYJSK010000148.1:0-2675 GCA_964372745.1 Candidatus Woesearchaeota archaeon | reverse complement strand
CGCTAAGTATCTCTCCAAAATTGCTCTCTCCTTAGGTGTTAGTTCTGAAGTCATGGTGCACCTTTTATTGTTTTGTAGTATCCTGATACAAAGTTTATCATTGTTCTTGCAAGATCATCATCTCCTCGTACTGAAAAAACAGGAACGCCCATACCTCTCAATAATCTTGAGAATTCTGTTTCTCCACCTATTTGTACGTGAGCGTAATCAACACCTTCTTGCTTTATTTTATTTTCAAATCTTTCTCTAACAGTATCAGTAACACTTAACTCTCCATCAGATATGGAAAGAACAAGAGCATTGTTTGACAACTCTTTTTCTAAACCGTTAATATCAAGACTTGTTCCTCCTGAAGGTTTTGTTAATAATGATGTTCCAACTGTTCTAGCGTCACCACTAACACTACCTTCGCCACTGAATCCTAGAACACAACTTTGTACGTAACCGCTTATTCCTTGTTTTTCTAAATAGTTTTCAACACCGAAATAACCTTTCAGAGCATAATGATACTTGCTATTGTCCCCCCAAGGAATAAAAGTAGTGCTTCCAACACTATCATCGTTACTTGGAGATTGACTCATACTTCCTGAACGGTCAACCATCGCAATCTTAAACTTAGGAAACTTTCTAGGATGAACTTTATAACTCACAGGGTGCATTATAGAATGTCTTTGCGTTCTTATTCCTAAACTACCATCTTGTTGAAAACCAACACCTTTAAACCTGAACTTTTGTTCATCTTCACCAACAAATCTTCTACCATAATGAACAAGAGGCATTCCTTGACTTTCAGAATAAGTAGTAGTTTCTACACGAATCTCCTTACTAATCCTCTTATACAAATCATACAATTGCTCTTGAACATCCCTGTGTTCTGCTGGACCTTTACCTTGAGTGTACCTCTTATGAGCAACTTCTTGTTTATTCTTAGGCATACTCATCTCTTTATCAAAAGGATTCCCACCGCTACCAAACATCTCTTCCTCTGGTTTTTCTTCCAATAAATCTGCAGTGTTCAATGCAAAACTGTAAGCTAAACCAGTCCACAAATCCTCTCTATCATCAAGATTTGTAGTGAACAACTTGTCAAAAGCATCATTTTTCTGGTGTAATCTTACCACATTATCAACACTTAACTCTTCACTAACACATTCTAAGAAACCTTTTATCGCAGTCTTAACTTTTTTATCATGAGTAAAAAATCTCTCCAATAAAGTATAATCAGGAACACTTCCACCAAGCAATAAATTTATTCTTACGAACGCCTCATAAAAAAGGTCGAACTTACCATTCTTCGAAGTTACTAATCCTTGATTATTCCAAAACAACGTTTGACCAGCAAAATCAGTATCTCTACGACAATTAACGTTGTCTAAAACATCCTCGAAAGCATTAGTAACAAAATCTTCCAAACCACTCTTACCTTTCTCTTTCAAACCTTTAAAAATAGCTTCCTTAATAGCATCATGCATTACGACAGTATAAGGACAACCTAATTTTGTTCCAGTAGGTTTTTCTCTATGGCCCATCTCATGATCTAAAATATCAGAACCAACCTTTAATTCAGGATAAGTAATATTTCTTTTCTCAACAAAAGCTCTCGTTTCATCATCAGGAACAAGATCAAGACTTTCACCAAAACTCAAATTTATAGTTCTCCAATCAGTAGTTATATGAGCAGAAAGAGAGTTACCACTAACTTCCGAAAGATCCAACCTAGTGCCAACTAAACCAATCTTATTCTTCCTCATCTCGAGTTCCTTCCGTAATTTTCTTAAATCTTTCATACATTTAACCATACACGTTTATTTTTTCTTTCGTCCGCTTCGCGGATTTTCTGCCGACTGCGCCTCCGGCGCTACCCCAACAAAACGAGCGTTGTCGTTAAGAAAGTTGTTGCCAATAAGGCCGCTGATATAGCTGCTGACGAACACCACACGCCCCTGCGGAATTGAAGCACTTCTTCCAGCAAAAGGGTGATGATTTCCTACATCACCATCTTTATCTTTGGCTTTGTTAAAGTACTCTTCAAGATTTTTTCTACCACCGTTTCTGGCGATAACAAGAGGATTTTCAACCCATGATTTCTTTTTTTGATATCCTGAAATTGTTGATTGAGCAATAGCGTAAGGCATAACAACACCAAATTGGTGAGGTACACTAATTCCTTTATTGATATCTTCAAAAGAGTAAAGAGGGAAAGTGCTTCCGTCACCTAATTTACCTTCTAATAAATCATTAAACTCTTGAGGAGTATACTTGGCACTATTATCAATCAATCCTTCTTTGTAAGCTTGCATTATCCTATCAGGAGTTAGTATTCCACCACCATGAACAACAACAAGCACCGGTTCATTCTTATTATAGAATCTTCCTTTAACATCAATCCCGATATTTTCTTCTGTGTGAACAGTGTACCAGTTCTTCCAAAAATCATGACCTTTAACAACCTTAACTTTAGCAACCAAAAATTCAGGACAAGTAACAACACCACCATTACCAGCATAAGTTATTGCTTCCTTCAAAGCAATACTAACACCTTTGTTTGTTTCATTATAAAAAATTCTACCATTCAAAACAGCATCAACACCAAAATGAGCATTTGATTGAGGAGAACCTAGATCTTGTTTAGGATCTTCTAAAGGTTTCTTAACTTCAGCACTGCCTCTCGCTAA
>CAYJSK010000147.1:0-2726 GCA_964372745.1 Candidatus Woesearchaeota archaeon | reverse complement strand
CTTTGTTTCGTGACCATAACAAGCAGTAAGACAGAATTTGAGCTATTTCAAATTCTCTCGCATCTTCTGCTGTTAAATCAATATCAAAATCTATCTCAACAAGATTCTTTTCAGGAGTGACTATTGTATTTGGCCCCCACCTGTCTCCTAAGATAATTCCTTTTTCATGCGCATTAACAATAGTTTTAAGGTGATCCTCTATTACTTTAGTGTTATTTGTCCTTTTAAGAAATTTATCAAGAGTTGTTCCTTCTATAAATTCTGTAAGCATATAGTTTTGCCCATAATCAACAACCTGCGCAACAGGAATTTTATTTTGAATACATCTTTTTGTAAGACTAACTTGTTCTTCTATATTCCTAAACCTATATTCATTTCCATTAGTAACATATCCAACTATCTCGTATTCTTCTCGTATAAGAGGGATTTGTGGTGGGTTTTCTTTCGGGATTCTTAAAACATATTTCTTTTCTTCTTCATCACTCACAACCCAGTTGTGATTCAGCGCTCCTTCGAGATTTTGATTTGTAAAGATCAATGTTCTTCCTAGTTTCTTTGATATTTCCTGCAGTGTTATAGAGTTTATCATAGACATTCCTCCAAAGTTTTATCCAAAAGATCCATAGATTCTTCAATTTCATCATGGCTTATGATAATAGGAGGTTTAATAATAAGCACATCGCTTCTTCCAGCATACGCTGCCTTTCTTAAAATGAGATGATTTTTGAATGCCTTTTGATAGACTCTTTCTGTCGTTTCATAATCTTCACTTTCATCTTCTTTTACAAATTCTATGCCTAAAATTAAACCATGGCCTCTTACATCTCCTATCTGTTTATACTTGTATTTCATATCATTAAGTCTTTTCATAAGATGTTCATTTTTTTCAGGGATTGTTTCTAAAATTCCAGATGATTCCAGATAATTTATATTAGCCAATGCAACTCTGCAGGCAAGAGGCTCTCCTCCAAAAGTATATTCACTCTCCCCATAGTTGAGATTGTCATATTCTCCCCTGAAAACAGTTGCTGCTAAGGCTGGAAATCCTGCTGAGAGGCCTTTTCCTAAAGCAATAATGTCTGGTTTGATTCCATAATATTCTGAAGCAAACATTTTTCCAAGCCAGCCAAAGGCTGTTTGCACTTCATCTACAATAAATGTGACATTATTTTCTTTGCATATTTCTTCTATTATTTTTACATAAGACTTTGGTTGAACTATAACTCCTCCTGTAACTTGCACAAGTTCCAAAATAACTCCTGCAATATCATCTCTTTTTTTAATCAAAAATTCCAAATCATGAGCACATTTCTTCATGTATTCATCTTCACTCATTTCTTTCGGCTTTCTATAGAGATAGGCCGGATCTATGAAGAGATAATTCCCAGAACCTTCGATATCTGCTTTTTCTGAGAAGAGTTTTCCTGATGCAGATAACGTCTCAGATGATTCTCCATGATGGCTTTTGTATTGAGCTACAACCATATTTTTTCCTTCTTTGCTATGATATCTTCTTGCTCTTTTGAGAGTATCTTCAACTGCGTCGCTTCCATTGCATAATTTTACATTTGCTTTTGCCATGCCTTCTGGAGAAATTTCTACAAGTTTTGCTGCGAGATCTGCCATTGCAGGAGATCCAAATCTTGAAGAGATAAAATAAGGTTGTTCACTTCTCAAGAAGTCATCAATTGCTGACATAATTACTGGATGCCTGTGACCAAGATTCATGTTGCAAGTTTGTGACGAGAGATCAAAATAATAATTTCCTGCTTTGTCATACACTCTCACACCCTCTCCTTTTACTATTTCTGGATGTGAAGGTGTGATGTTCTTTGCGAGATAACTATATTTATTTAGCATACCATTTAACCTTCCTTATCTTCAAAAAGATATTTCCCTTCCATTCTTCCACACCAATTATTGAGGTAGGTACGACTAATTCCTGAAAAGATTCCAGCTTTATCATTTCCTGATAATGTAATCCTGTACGAATCTTTTTCCAATCCTTGCTCTACTTCATAGCCATCTAATTCTACATCTCTTCCTCTCACAAAACCATTTACCCATTCTATAGCCGAGTAATTTGCTAAGACACCGTGGACTCTCAGAGCATCCCAAGCTATCATCCCATCAGATAATCCACTGAGACTAACATAGATTGTGGCATTCAGCATAAACTCGCTTCCTGACTTTCTCCATCTACCTGATAAATAGAGGATACGATGATCATAGACAGAAACATCTGTAGCTTCATCTGAATCAAGTTGAACTGGATGAATTACTTCTAAGGATCTTCGTTGTTGCCTGATTATTGTTTTTTGTGTCATCTTTACCCAACAGATTCATTTTTCTCCAGTTGCTAATACCCTTCCAAAGTAGAACTCATTTCCGTCTTGGCTACCAAGAGGATCGAACAATGCATACAACAATCTGCGAGATATTTCTGGAGGTATTTTTTGGTTGAGATTCTGAGACACGCCTTCGGCTAGCTTCCTTTTGATAATGCTGTACTTGATATTGGCAAAATCAACACCACCCATAAAATAATTCTTTGTGAGCATGACATTTTCTGACGTGGTAGTTTCAGTAAGTGAATATTCTCCTTCTTGGTAAGACCAAACATAATCATCAAATATCTTCTTTGGGTCCCATGTTTTGCTTCCTTCTATGAGTTGAGAGTTTGATAAGGAGCCTTGCGGAAATGTTCTCTCATACCACTGGGCAAG
>CAYJSK010000146.1:0-2750 GCA_964372745.1 Candidatus Woesearchaeota archaeon | reverse complement strand
ACGCTTTCGGAATCTGCCTAAATCTGAAGAGATTTATATTCGTAATTTGCGAAGCAAGCATCTTACTCGGTTTATTGCTATGGAAGGTGTTATTAGACAGAGTTCTGAAGTACGACCACAGGCAGTGAGTGCAAAGTTTGAGTGTCCTTCTTGTGGGAATACTTTAACCATGCCACAAATGGATCAACAGTTTCGAGAGCCTACACGATGTAGTTGTGGAAGAAAAGGGAAGTTTCGTTTATTATCAAAGGAATTAGTAGATGTACAAAGGCTTGTGATTGAAGAGTCACCAGAGAATCTTGAAGGGGGGGCACAGCCCAAAAGGATGCAGATTTTTTTGAGAGAGGACCTTGTTGAGCCTAGAATGGAGAAGAGGACGACTCCTGGAACGAGGATTGTTGTAAATGGATCCTTGTATGAAGTGCCTATACAGACTAAGACTGGAGCAACGTCCACACGGTTTGATCTTGCAATGCAGGCAAATTATATTGAGCCTGTGGAAGAAGATTATTCTGAAATAAAAATTACCCCAGAAGATGAAAAAGAAATTAAAAAATTGGCTCGAGATCCAAAAGTTTATCAACGATTAATAGCAAGTGTGGCTCCTTCCATTTATGGACATGACAAAATTAAAGAAGCAATTATTTTGCAGATGTTTGGAGGGATACGAAAAGTGAAGAAAGATGGGACCATTGTACGAGGAGATTCGCATTTGCTTTTATGTGGTGACCCTGGTAGTGGTAAAAGTCAGTTGCTTACTTTTGTGCATAAAACTGCACCGAAAGCACGATATGTTGCAGGCCGGTCCGCAAGCGGCGTTGGTTTGACTGCTGCAATTGTTAAAGATGAGTTTTTGCGAGGCTTTGCATTAGAAGCAGGAGCGATGGTTTTAGCTGATAAGGGTATTCTTGTGCTTGATGAGATGGATAAAATTTCTGAAGAGGATACTTCTGCATTGCATGAGGCCATGGAACAGCAAAGTTATCATCCAGATTTTCGGATTATGTTTGCTGATGGCAGTATTGAAAAGATTGGTCCTTTTGTTGATAGTCTTCTTCAAAAATATTCCTCTCAAAAACAATTTGGAAAAGATTGTGAAATTTTAGAAGTAGAAGATTATATTGTTCTCACAACAGATTTCCAAAAGATCTTTCCTCTATCTGTAAATAGGGTAAGTAGACATAAAGCTCCAGATTCTTTTGTTGAAGTTCTTTTTAGCCATGGAAGGAAAGTTGTTGTTACTCCAGAACATCCTTTTTTTGTTTTTAAGGATGATAGGTATGTAGACGTTCCTGCTTGTGAGCTGCAGAAAGGTTTTTTTGTACCTGCTCCTAAGAAAACATCATTACCAAGAGAGTTAGTTTCATTACATGGCACTGTTGAAATTGCTTTTGAAGATACCTTATGTTTTGTGACGGTAGAAAGTATACAAATTATTCCAAATACAGATGTTGAGTGGGTTTATGATGTCACTGTAGAGCCTACACGAGCTTTTATTAGTGAGGGTCTTGTTTTGCATAATAGCGTGAGTATTGCAAAAGCAAATATTCAAGCAGTGCTGCGTACGCAAACTTCTATTCTTGCAGCAGCAAACCCTAAATTAGGAAGGTTTGATCCATTCACGCCCATTCCTAATCAAATAGATATGCCTCCAGCTTTGATTAATCGATTTGATTTAATTTTTGTTATCCGAGATATTCCTAATAAAGAATTAGATAATAATATTGCTGCAAAAGTTCTTCAGTCGCATTCTTATAAAGATGTTGCTCCAGAAATTGAAGGCCCCTTTTTGAGAAAGTATCTTGCATATGCAAAACAAAAAATATTTCCTGTGCTTACTGAAGAAGCTGTTGAACTTATTAAAAACTTTTATGTGGAGTTGCGTTCTTCGAGTTCTTCTGGTGATGGCCGGATTAAACCTATTCCTATTTCTGCGAGGCAGTTAGAAGCTGCTGTGCGTTTAGCGGAAGCTTCAGCGCGAATTAAATTGAGGAAAGAAGTAGGGGTGGAAGATGCACTTAGAGCTATTGCTTTGTTGAAATATTGTATGACTGAAATAGGCATGGATCCAGAAACAGGGAAGATTGATCTTGATCGAATGACTACTGGAATTAGTGCTTCTGCTCGAGGAAGGATTATTGATGTAAAAGAAGTTTTGTATGCCCTTTCTGAAGAGAAACAAGGCGGGCCTATTAGTATTGAAGATGATTTGAAGCCACGAGTGTTTGAAAAAGGAATAACTGAGAAAAAATTGGAAGATGCAATTGATATGTTGAAGAGGGGTGGTGATTTCTATGAGCCTAAGAAAGGTTGGTTGCAGAAGATTTAGAGTATCCCAAAAAATGAAAGAAAAATATAGGAAATAAATCGTATCTCATCACAGGCCTTGCATTCTCTTTTCACCATATCATGTTTTTTTATGATTGGTTTACACTTCCTTTTTTTCTGATAGTAACAGCAGGATTAACCATATATGCAATGATAATGAATTATATCTTTAGTAAGTACCAAGATCTGTACTCATGCTGTGTACTCTTCTTGGATTCTTTGATCTAAAGATCGTTTTAGTTCTTTTTTGTCTCTATCTGTCTTTCTATCCTCTTTCTTTTTTTCTAGGATAAACTATTTAAATCTTCCTTCTTTCTCTTGTTTTATGGAAGATGTTATTATTATAGGTGGAGGAGCTGCAGGTCTTGGTGCGGCGTTGTATTGTGCACGATTTACGTTAAAAACTATTGTTATTGCAAAAG
>CAYJSK010000145.1:0-2760 GCA_964372745.1 Candidatus Woesearchaeota archaeon | reverse complement strand
AAATGCTTGTTGAATAGGCAAATTTCCTGCAATCTTCACAAGTCTGTTGTTATCAATCACAATGACCGTATCACAAACATCTCTCAATTGCTGCAATCCATATTCAGCTTTTTCAATTCGTGCTCTTTCAATTTCAAATGGCATCGTCACAGCACCAATCACAATAGCTTTTTCTTCTTTAGCCAATTGTGCAACCACAGGCGCAGAACCTGTTCCAGTTCCTCCACCCAATCCTGCAGTAATAAAAACCATATCTGTTCCTCGTAAGACTTCTTTCAATTCACCTAACTGTTCTTTTGCAGCTTCTCTTCCTTTATCTGGAAAGCCACCACAACCAAGTCCTCGTGTGAGATCTCTTCCCACAAGAATTTTTTTATCAGCTTCAACAAGATCCAGGTGTTGTTTATCAGTATTAATTGCGACTATTTCTGCACCTTGAATACCCTTCTTAAAGAGCCAGTTTGTAGCGTTTGTTCCTCCACCACCACAACCAATAACCTTGATGTTTGCCTGCCCTATTTCTATTTGATGAGCTGGTGTATCAACATTTTTCAATGCATTTTCTATCAAAGATCCAAAAACATTCATTTTTTCCTTTCCTCCATTTTTATAATAATTTTCTAAGGTGTTGTATTCACCCCTTTATATTTATTCCTGTTTTGGGATATGAATAATATTGAGATGCATAGTTTTCCAGTTTTTTTCAATCCAATCTTGAGGATATCCTTTGAGTTCATAGTATTCTCTATTTCTTCTATTCGATCTTGAGCTAGTTGTGTTAACCATAAATGGTTCTACTTTTTTTGAAGGAATTAACTGAATCAGTCGAAAGGCATTCTTTGTATTAATACAGTCAGTATAACGTAATTTACCATCTTCCCCCCAGGTATTTTCAACTGTACACAATTTGTGGACAGTTAGAGCTAAAGGAATTCTCTCTCCATTTCATCCTCTACTTTTAAAGAAACTATAATCCCTTTCTTTGAATAGCTTTTTGTTCATTCAAAACGGTGTAAGACAGAGACATATGTCCTAATGGTTGAATTTAATGACTGTAAATCTTATACGAGACAATGAAATTTGCCCAATAAGAGCAGAGCTCAGGACAATTCATATCCTAAAGCAGGAATAAAGATTACAAGACACTTACATAGCAATATAAGGTCCTACAGGATTTTCGTCATCAGCCTCTTCTTTTTCAAACAGTTCTAGGTTCTCAATGAACCGTAAAAACTTTTTACGCATTGTTCTTTATAAAGAAAAAGTCTTTTTAAAGATATGTGTATTTGTACTTATAGGTTGATAGTGAAAATGAGTGTTTTCTTGTGGAACCATATCTCTTCTTTACTTTGTTTTCTTCTTCTTAACGCGCCTTCCATAGAGATATGAAGCAAAGAGTATATAAATTCAAAGAAAAAATTTTTTGTATGTCAAACATTCGAAATGATCTTCATACACATATTGGAATGCGACTCTATTTTCCTGAGCATAATACGACCTATGAAATAGAAGGATACTTCCCTTTAGAAAAAGGCAAAGTGCTTCGTATCGATGAAGATTTTGCTACAGGCCTCACATCCAAATATGATACACGAGATTGGGAACCACCAAAAGGAAACTATGTCATCACAGAAGTAGAGAAACCAACTCTCTATAGATATAATCGTTACCATGTTCCCAAAAATGGAGAAAATAACTGGATACGACTTTCTCAAAGAGTGACTTTACTAAAAGTTGAATAGGTGGGACTATGAATGATTTTATTTCACAATGTCTTACCCTCTTAGAAGTTTCTGACAGACGAAGAAGAAAAATAGAACTACTTGTACAACAAAGAGTTTCTGAATATGGACTCTCTGATCCTTCTCAAATATATACTCTTATTATTGGCGAAATAGAAAAAAATAATACGCCCTTTCACGAAAGATTTTTTACTCGTCTAGATGCTCGACCCAGTGAAGACAGGAGAATGTTTCATGAACTTGTTGCACCAGTTTCAGAGAGTATTGATAATAAAGAACTTATTCCTCAAGTGAAGTTATCTCCAGAATATCAAAGACTGTTTGATACACTCGCAGGTTTTCTTCCAGGTATAGATCTTGAAACGCTTGTGGATCTTCATCTTGCACGTCCAGATGTTGTTCAAGAAAGACTACATCTTCTTCAGGAAAAAGCTGAACAAAGTACTTATCTTATTCCCCCTTTACGTCCTGTGAAGAAAGCATATTTTTCTGGAGATAATGAATTTCATCTTGTACTGGGAAAGAGACCAAAGGGATATGATCCTATGGTTCTCTATCATAAGTATTATGAAGGGTTATCAGGTATGGAACTAATTTCTATTGATCCAGGCCTTCATTCTACCATTTTAAGACGAGGTGATATTATGGTTCTTCCTCGAAAAAAAAGACCAAAGGGCTATGATCCTATGGTTCTCTATCATAAGTATTATGAAGGTTTATCTCCTGGGGAATTGGTTTCTATTGATAAGGGCCTTTACCAGGCCATTTGGCTTAGAGGACATTTAGAAGATCTTCCTCGAAAAATAAGACCAAAGGGGTATGATTCTTGGCAGGTGTATGTCACAGAGTTTGCTGGATGTACAACTCAATTTCTTAGTATTTATGAACCGAGTTTGTATAAAAGACTAAGTGCTGATGGACATCTTCATAAAATTCCTAAAGCAAAAAGAGTTCAAAGAGATGGTATTCTAGGACTCTGGTAAGAAAAAAATTACTTCGTATCTACTTCAACTGCACT
>CAYJSK010000144.1:0-2793 GCA_964372745.1 Candidatus Woesearchaeota archaeon | reverse complement strand
AATGAAGATGAAGAATCATCTGGCGATGTCTCCTTGACCTTCCAAATCCCTGAAGATGCAGAATCTGGGGACTATGAAGTACAAGTAAGCGTAAGCTACAACAAGGGCTATGATACTTTGGAAGAATCTACTTCTGTAAGTGTTGAAGCTCTTGAAGTTGCTGAAGCTGAAGAAGACAGCTCTGTTACCGTAGTTGTTGCTGAAACTGAACCTAGTGAAGATGCAGAAAGTACAGACTTTTCTACTGCATTAAGACTTGGCTTTGGTATCTTGGCTGTATTAATCGTTATCTTAGCATTGATCTTGATCGTGCGAAGATAAATTTTTTTCTTTTTTTTCTTACAATTGTAGCTTTTCTCAAAAGAGTATTCTCCTACACCTTAACTTGGGTCAAGTCTCTGTTCTGAAAGATTTTCAAGAAAGCAACCATAAAATGTATGAAGAACAAAGCATTTTTTAAAGAGAAGAAACATAAAGCTTAATCTGGAAAAAGAGAAAGTAAGGCCAGAGTTTGTAAGTGCTTTCTGCAAGCATCTTGAAGATATTCATGAGCTAATCATTAAAGAAACAGGGGGATTAGATGGAGTAAGGGATAATGGGAGTTTATACCACTCTTCCTGGAAGATTACTGGAAAGATAAAGAATGATCTTGAACCGGTTAGGGTTGCTTCCTTTATTTTTCATGAGCTTGCAAAGAAGCATCACTTTAACGATGGAAATAAAAGAACTGCCTATTGTTGTGTAAAAGACTATCTTTTTTGGCAAAATCTTCATTTTAAACTGGAGTCTGGGCCAGCTTTGATGTTTATAACTGATATTGCAAAACATGAGAATTCTAAAACTCTAGAAGAGATCGAGTTTTGGATAAGAAACAATGTAGAAGAGATTAAAAAAACAAAAGATATAAATAACTTCTTAGACATACTCTATAAGGATTTAGAAGGTATGAAACGGTAAAAAATGGCACTCACAAAACGAGAAAAAGAAATGCTTGCAACTATGAAGAAAGCAACGAAAGTAACTCTTCTAGAAGATAGAAAACTCTTAAAGGAACTTGCAAAAAGATAACTTCCCCTGCATTAAGACTTGGCTTTGGTATCTTGGCTGTATTAATCGTTATCTTAGCATTGATCTTGATCGTGCGAAGATAAATTTTTTCTTTTTCTTTCTTACAATTGTAGCTTTTCTCAAGAAAGTTCTTTCTTACATGATTACTTTAATACGCGCTTTACTTTAATAGACCCTAGCTATTTCATCTTTTGGACAAGGCTTGGACAAACTTCATTGCCCAGTATAAGGCTTATAGTCATTGAATATGACCATATGGACAGATGGACAGCTTTGGCAGCTACTCCACGCCAGCCTTATAAATAGACTTTCATTTGTTCTTTTTGAACCCACGTGAAGGAGGAATTCATGCAAGAAAAAACCAAACAAGCCTTAATTGTCTTTCAAGACAAAAAGATACGACGTACTTGGCATAGTGGAGAATGGTATTTCTCTGTTGTGGATATTGTAGAAGCTTTGACGGAAAGCCCTACACCGAGGCAATATTGGGGGAAATTAAAAGAGAGAGAATTTGTTCTACTTGAGTTGTCCCCAATTTGGGTACAACTGAAATTGCCTGCAGCAGATGGGAAAAACTACGAAACAGACTGTGCAAACACAAAGAGTATATTTCGTATAATTCAATCCATACCATCCAAGAATGCAGAACCTTTCAAACTCTGGCTGGCACAAGTAGGTTATGAAAGAGTACAAGAAATAGAAAATCCTGAACTTGCACAAGAGAGAATGAAAGAACTCTATGAACAGAAAGGCTATTCCAAATCATGGATAGATAAAAGGCTGAGAGGTATTGCAGTACGAGAAGATCTGACTGATGAATGGAAAAAGCGTGGAGTCACAAGTGAAAAGGAGTTTTCTATTCTCACTGCTGAAATTTCTAAGGCTAGTTTTGGTTTGACACCTGCTGAGTATAAGAATCTCAAGGGTTTGAACAAAGAAAATCTTCGTGATCACATGACAGATCTAGAGCTGATTTTTACTATGTTGGGTGAAGCATCTACATCTGAACTGGAGAAGGTTAAGGATCCAAGGAATTTTGAAGAACATACACAAGCATCAAAAGAAGGCGGAAAAATAGCAAAAGATGCACGGCTTGCATTAGAGAAGAAAACACAAAAGAAAATCATCTCTCCAGAGAGTTATCTTGATGCACCAGAGAAAGAGAAAAGAAAGCGTCTAGAGTAGTTTTTCTTTTTTACCTTCTTCGAAAACAGGAAAGATGTTGTAGCAAAAATATATAAGTCTGTTTAGCTCTAAAAAGAAAATGAGAACTCCCACAGTAAACTATCTCGCAGTCCTTGTTGCTCGCAAGCATGGTTATAGGCGGCCTATGGTACTCTCCCATGCTCTTTGGAAAACTCTGGATGCATGCTTCAAAAATATCTGAGAAAGATATAAAGAAAGCAGATATGAACAAAGCCTATGCATTGATGTTTGCCACAACTCTTGTGACATCCTACATCCTAGCACATTTCATAGACTATCTGGAAGCAACAACCATTTCAGGAGCATTCCTTGCAGCATTCTGGATCTGGCTTGGTTTCTATGTCACCACCGCAATGAGTTCAGTTCTCTGGGAAGGAAAATCCTGGACAGTGTATGCAATAAACATTGCTCATTACTTTATCTCACTTGCAGTGATGGCGATCATTCTTGCCCTTTGGGCTTAATTTTTTCCGGAAATCTTCCGGATTTTTCTCAGAAGAGTTTATGAAGATGATTTTC
>CAYJSK010000143.1:0-2833 GCA_964372745.1 Candidatus Woesearchaeota archaeon | reverse complement strand
CTATGCAATACTTAGTCTTAGCTGAACTGTATGTTCAGATGGAAAAAACGACGAAGCGACTAGAAAAAACATTTCTTCTTTCTACATTTCTAAAGAAGTGCCCCAAACAAGATTTGAAAAAAATTGTGTATCTTATTCAAGGAAGAGTGTTTGCACAAGCTGACGAAAGAAAATTAGGGATGAGTACTCAACTTCTTATCAAAGCAATTTCTCAGACTAGTGGAGAAAATAAAGAAACTATAGAGAATGAATGGAAGAAAGAAGGAGATCTTGGATTAGTTGCAGAGAAACTTGTGACAAAGAAAAAACAAAGAACTCTTTTTGGGAAAACACTTACTGTAGATAAAGTTGTGGAAAATATTACGAAGCTTGCTTTATTAGAAGGTGATGGTACCGTGCAAAGAAAAGTATCCTTTATTGCTGAACTTTTGAGTATGGCTTCTCCTTTAGAAGCGCGATATGTTGTACGAACTGTTGCAGAAGATTTGAGAGCTGGTGTAGGAGATAGTACTGTACGAGATGCATTGGTTTGGGCATTTTATCCTCCCATTATAAGTATATTTTATGCTTGTGAGAAATGTAAAACATTAAACCCTGATACGGAGAAATGTCTTGTGTGTGGGCAAAAAATGGATACTAAATTTTCTGAACAGATGCACAAAAAATATTCTTCAGAAGTGATTCTCCCCAAAGACGAAAAAGAAGGAAGGGATAAATATAACACTTTTCTTGAAGAAGTGCAGCATGCGTTTAATGTGAGTAATGATTTTGGTGCTCTTGCAGAGTTGCTCAGAGATAAAGGACCTGAAGGATTGAAAGAGACCATACTCAGTGTAGGAAAACCTATCAAAGCTATGTTGTATCCTAAAGTGAAAAGTATCTCAGAAGGATTTGAAGTTGTAGGAAAACCTGCAATGCTTGAGCCGAAGCTGGATGGTTTTCGTGTGCAGATTCATAGGAATAAAGAAAGCCTCCATTTGTTCACGAGAAATTTAGAAGATGTAACGAAGCAATTCCCAGATGTTATACATGCTGTGAAAAAATATGTGCGATCTAGGGACTTTATTCTTGATAGTGAAGTTATAGGTATTGATGCAGAAACAAAACGCGCGGTTCCTTTTCAACAGATATCACAGAGGATTAAAAGAAAACATGACATTGAGCAGATTGTAAAAGCTGTTCCTGTTCTGGTTACTCTCTTTGATGTGATTGAACTCAATGGAGAAACACTTCTGAATATGCCTTTTGAAGAACGAAGAAAACGATTGAAAGCAATTGTGAAGAATGAAAAGCAGGTTATTGAAGTTATTGAACAGCTTGTGACTGATGATGAAGAAAAAGCGAGAAAATACTATGAAGAATGTCTTATGAAAGGACATGAAGGAATTATGATGAAGAGCATGCAAGGAAACTATACTCCAGGAAAACGAGTAGGACAAGGTGTGAAAATTAAACCTGTGATGGAGTCTCTTGATCTTGTGATTGTTGCAGCAGAATGGGGAGAAGGAAAACGAGCAAACTGGTTAAGTAGTTTTACTGTTGCATGCAGAGATAAAGATACACTGAAAGAGATTGGAAAAGTAAGTACTGGTCTTAAAGAGAAAAGTGAAGAAGGTGTGAGTTTTGAAGAGCTGACGAAAGAACTGAAAAAAAATATTCTTCAAGAAAAAGGAAGACAAGTTGTGGTGAAAGCCAAAATTGTTGTGGAAGTTCTCTTTGAAGAGATACAAGCATCACCAAGTTATAGTTCAGGATATGCGTTGCGTTTTCCAAGAATTATTCGTCTGCGCGATGATAAAGGTGTGCAGGATATTTCTACTCTCAAAGAAATAGAACATTTTTATCGAGAGCAACAGTGACAGATTTGTCGTCAATAGAGTGAGTGAATTTAGAATAAATATCTCCTATGACAGATAGCTTTATATAGAAGTTTTCATTCTTGTTGTTTGTTACGAGTAACAATACGTAACATTGAACATTTATAAAAAAAGAGGGGATAGGTCCCTGGAGGGGAATGCCAATGATTGTTAAAGAAGAATTTTTAAACCAATTACGACAACTGTTTAGTTTGAATCTTTATGAAGTGAAGATCTGGACTGCATTATTGTCTCGAGGAATTTCTACAGCTGGAGAACTTTCAGAAATAGGAGATGTTCCACGAAGTAGGACGTATGATGTTCTCGAAAGTTTAGAGAAAAAAGGGTTCATTGTGATGAAATTAGGAAAACCTTTGAACTATGTTGCAGTTGAACCACAAGAAGTTGTTGAACGAGCAAAAAAAATTGTGCATAAAGATGCAAAAGACCAAGTGAAAAAATTGGAGAGTCTTCGTGGTGGAGATCTTCTTGGAGAACTTGATTCATTGTATAAACAAGGTATTGAATTTATTGAGCCTTCGGATCTTTCAGGCGCATTACGAGGAAGACAAAATGTGTATACACATATGGAAAGTTTGATTAAAAATGCAAAAAAGAGTGTGTATATTATGACTACTTCTAAAGGGCTTGTGCGGAAATCAGATGCATTGAAATCAAGCTTACAAGCTTTAGCAAAAAAAGGTGTGGATATTCGTATTGCTGCACCAATTGATAAAGAAAGTGCTGCGGTTGCAAAAGAATTTTCTGAATTTGCAAAAGTCAAGGTTGTAGAGAAACTTGATGCGAGGTTTTGTATTGTTGATGACACAGAACTTGTCTTTATGATTATGGATGATAAGGATGTACACCCCACTTATGATATTGGTATTTGGGTGAATACTCCTTATTTTGCAGGTGCATTAAGCAGTTTGTATAACCTTGCATGGAAAAACATGAAAGACATTAGTACTGTGAAA
>CAYJSK010000142.1:0-2843 GCA_964372745.1 Candidatus Woesearchaeota archaeon | reverse complement strand
AAAAGTACGCAAAACTATACGAGTCTATAAACTCATTGATAAAACAGATGAAATAGCTATCGCAGTGTCTGGAGGAAAAGATTCTCTTACAGTTTTAGATATACTTCATAATATCTACAAAGAGAATAAAAATATAAAGTTAAAGGCACTTATGATTGATGAAGGCATTGAAGGCTATAGAGATGAGTGTATCGAACCAACAAAAAAATTCTGTAAAGAAAGAAATATTTCTTTAGAGTTAGTCTCCTATAAACAAGAGTTTGGTTTTAATTTAGATCAAGTCATTGAAGGAAGAAAACCTTGTTCTGTCTGTGGTGTCTTACGAAGAAATCTCTTAAACAGCCACGCAAGAAAACTCAAAGTAAAAAAACTTGCAACCGGTCACAATCTTGATGATGAAGCACAAACCATTATTATGAATCAATTCAGAAAAAATATAGAAGCTTCTGCACGTCTCGGCCCAATGACTGGATCAGAAGATCATGAAGCATTCGTTCGTAGAATCAAACCATTATATTTCATGTCAGAAAAAGAAATAATGAGTTATGCATTTTTGAAAGGCCTCACCAGAAATTTTAACGAATGTCCTTACAATAAAGAAAGCTATAGAAATCAAGTAAGGGAAATGCTCAACAATTTTGAAGAACTCTATCCTGGAACAAAACATTCTATTGTGAGTTCTTTCATGGAAATCCTTCCTGCATTACAAAAACAAGAAAAAAAAGGAAAACTAAAAATCTGTCAAAGGTGTCAAGAACCAAGTTCCCAAGAACTCTGCCAAAAATGTAAGGTTTTAGAGCAGCTCAAACTTCCCCAGTAAATCTTCCAGTTCTCTATTCATTTCTGCAGTATCACAGAAACCTAGAAAATCTCTATTGAATCCATACCATTGTTCCACTTCTTGTTTGAAAAAAGGACTAAGGCTACTCGTCATAATCCTATCAAAAAGCACATCATATATTTCTTCCAGTTCTCTTCCATACATCTCTTTTGCATCTCGACTGAGAAAATGCAAATAGCCCTGATGCAATTCCATTTCTTTTGCTTTCCCAAAATAAAAAGCTACAGGGTTTAATGCTCGTATGTTTTTTATGTCTCCTTCACAGTGTTCTTCTAACATTTTTTTTTGCTCCTGCATAGCTCTCGCTATGTCTGTTGTTCGTATTCAGTTCTGGAAAGTAATCTCTCTCCAGCTTTGCTGAGCGAAATCCTTTTATAGAGGATTAGACTTTAGTTATGTATTCAGTGCCCGTCTCCTAGTTATAATAGGATTTTTGGTGGTCACATCAACGCCCTCTTTTTTCCTTTAGAGCTTTCACTAAACACAAATGGTATATGCTCTAAAGGTTTTATTCTCTGGAGCTGGGATTTGAACCCAGAAATCTCTAGGTGCGATAAAGGGTATCTTGAGTCCTTTGGTCTAGAACTAAAGGCTCCTTGAGACCTTCGCTATACCGGGTTAAGCGACTCCAGCACAAATACTTTTAAGAGAATTCTTTTAATAAAGCTTTACCAAAAAAATCCGGAAGATTTCCGAAAAATCCGAAAGATTTTCGCTTTCTCCTCGACAAAGAATTATAGTAGAAGAAAAGGAAAAAGTATACAAAAAATAATCGTAAATAGGAAAACAGAATATCTCTTCCAACAGAGAGAACAGCAAGAAGATTTATAAATCCATAGCTTCTATACAAAAGAAAAGAGGTGAAACATGATCGGCTGGATATACACAACATTTAGTTTTTTAGATCTTGCATTACAATTAGCTGCAGCATATTTCTCTTTTAAGATTTATACCTTTCATAAACTCTCTAAAGTCTGGCTTGCAGTCCCTCTTGGGTTTATCTTCATGGGCATTCGTCGTACACTTGCATGGTCTTATGTACAAGGCTATTTTAAAGATTCTGTTTTAAGCATACAATTTGTAGATTCTATTTTTATTCCCTTTGTCATCTCTTTACTTCTAGTGTTTGGCATCTGGGCAATGTATAATAATTTTCAAACCTTTGCTCTTGTAGAAAAAGATGTGACCAAAAAAGTCAAAGAGTATAAACATTCTCAAAAGAAAAAGAAAAAACGTTAAGAGTAAGCTTTAAAAACTAAAGTCTTTTCCATTGTTCTATTACGAGTCTGTAGCTCAGCTTGGATAGAGCGATAGCCTTCTAAATCTTTGAAGCTAGCTATAGGTCGAGGGTTCAAATCCCTCCAGACTCGCTTTCTATTTTTCTAAATTTTATCTGTATAGACTGCAATAAGAGCCATACTTTGAGAAAGAGGATTTTTGAATTTTGCAAATCCATTTGTATAGTAATAAATTCCTTCCTTTGTTCGATATTGAAATAATAATTCTAATTGTGCCCCATCATAAATGGCTATAGTAACGTCTTTACTCAAACCATTAATAGATTTATCAAAGTGAGAAACCCAAGTAAACAATTGGTTATGTCTTCCTGGGATAAGGCCCATATCCTTCATGATATCTTCTTCATGAGACTTATTTCCAACAGGACTGCTTGAAGTTCTATCATTTCCAGTATTAAGAAGTGTATCTATTTGGTGAAAGCTTACTGTTCGAAAAAAAAGATTATCAATATTTCCTCTTCTTCTGAGAATTTCCTGGACTAAGTAGTCATATAAGAGCATTCCTTTTGGGCAAGGTGGAATAAGCTTTATCGAATTTATTCTCATTTATACCTTGAAGAGTGGGCTTATTTTTAAGGATTTCTTTATTTTAGTATATTACTATTTTTGAAATGAGAGTGCCTCCAGACTCGCTTTATATTTTAAACCAAGAGGTAATCTTATATACTCTAAATACATATAAGAGTACTATGAAAGAAGAGCAA
>CAYJSK010000141.1:0-2850 GCA_964372745.1 Candidatus Woesearchaeota archaeon | reverse complement strand
CGTTTAATCTTCTTCAACAGAAAGTACTATTTTTTGAATAACCTGTGCAGCACCGACCAGTTCTTTCATTTTTTTAGAAATCTTTTTCAAATCCTCAAGTGTAAAAGAATCCTTTTTGAGAAAATCATAATAAAACCCATCTTCAATGACAGGTCCAATGCCCATTTCCACATCTGGAAAAAGTTGTTTCACTGCTTGAGCTAAGAGATGTGCACTACTATGACGAATTCTATGAAGTTTGTCATCATGCTTTTCGTTATCATCCATATACAATAAGAAATTCCTCCAATCCTTTTAAAACTTTCTCAAATCATCAAAAGGATAAAAAAACACAGCAAACTTTATATAGTCAATAATCTATAGAGCTAAACTATGAAAAGAGGTTTATTGATAGTGCTTAGTTTAGTTTTTTTGCTCCCCTTAGTTTCAGCAACAATAAGTATCACTGGCCCATCAAAAACACAATATAACATTGGTGAAGATATTGATCTTTCTGGCTACATTCAAGAAACAGAAGATCTTTCTGGACAATTACAATTTTCTCTTGTATGTAATGGAAAAACAAACAAACTCCAGGCAGTGGATATTGATATCAATGCAGGAGAAAAAGTTTCCTTCTCACAATTAACACTTCCTACCTTAACTGCAACCTCTTCGATGCAAGGTCTTTGTAAAATTAAAAGTGATATCCTTGTCAATAGCGCAGTCACAGAAACTGCAAGTTCTTCAACGTTTGAAATCACAGAAGATTTAGAGGGCTCTTTTTCTCTTAATGAAGCACAAATACAACTAGGGGACACCATTACTTTAACTGGTTCAGTAACAGATATTGATGGTGATGCTATCGATGGCAGTGCAGAAATTTATTTTGAGTCGGAAGGGGAAGAATACCTCATGGACTTTGTAAGTATAAAAGATGGAGTCTTAAGCTATAGTCATGCATTTACTTCTGGATCTGCAGCCTCATACAAAATAAATCTTATGGTCAGAGATAGTTATGGGAATGAACAAGAGTTTAACAATGTAGAAAGCTTTTCTGTATTGGATGACCTACAAGTAAACATTGATACAAATGTCCAAGCTCTTTCACCTGGTGACACGCTCAATGTCTTTGGAGATGTAAAAACAGTCTTACAAGATTATGTGTCCACAGCAACAGTGGATATTTCTTTAGATGACGATACCCAAAGTACTTCTTTGGCAGACAGTAAGTTTACGCAAGATATTTTCATTCCCTTAACAATAACTTCTGGTAAACATACCATTAAAGTAGAAGTAGAAGACATCTATGGCAATGCAGGTTCTTCTTCTTTGACAATAGAAGTAGAAGCACAAGCAACAAAGATTGAAAATAGTATAAGTAATGGGACCTTAAATCCAGAAGACCAATTGAGCATTGGTGTAACTCTTTATGACCAAGCAGATGATGTCATGACCAACTATGTCACATTAGAAGTATACGACTCCAAGAGTAGATTAATCACAGAAACAGAAATTGCTTCTGAAGAATCTATCACCTATAAAATCCCACAATTTGCTCCTCCTGGAGAATGGACAGTGAAGAGTTATTATGTCAATGAAGAAACACAACAAGAACAAATTTCTGCTTCTGATACAATCATTATTAATGAACTGCAAAAATTAGACTTTGATATTGTAGACACCTTATTATACATCACCAATGTAGGAAATGTCAAATATACGGGAGGCGTAGACATAGAAGTCACTGGCCTTGATCAAGACTATCTCATTAAAAAAACAAAAAACCTCGGAGTGAATGAAACCATTGTGATTGACCTTGCACAAGAGCTTCCCTCTGGGACCTATACTATTTCTATTCCTACTTGCTATAACACTGCAGAACAAAGTGAAATATCTATAATCGATGGAAAAACAAAGGCAACATTAACATGGCCTTATACTATTTTAGCACTTATTTTCATAGTCGGCCTAAGCTATCTTATTTATGCAAGGCTCAGACCAAAGAAAGAAAAGGAAAAAGAACTTCCTCCAGGAGAGAGACCTGCACAAAAAAATAAAGAAAGAAAGATTCGCTTGTATGATCCCAAGAGAGAAGCAGAGAAAGGCAAGAAAGTAAGTGTAACTTTTGAAGATAAACAACAGAGCATGGATGATTTCAAACAAAGAACACTGGAAGAAATTAAACGAACAGAAGAAAAGATAGCAAAAGATAGTAGAAGGGTAAATTCTCTTGCTGAAGGAAAACTAGGCTATGTCACTGGAAGAAATGATCCTTTACCTAAGCCAAAACCTGTAGAAAAACCTTCAACTTTTAGTTTGTTTGATGATTAAAATAACATCTTTATCTTCTTCAAGTATTTCTACATGAGGGAAAGCTTTGTGCATATGAGAAACAACCATTGGACATGTTTTACTTTTCTTGAGAATAGTAAATGCCATAGTTGGAGCTTGTAATCGTTTCAGTTCTCGAATAACTTGTCTAATCTTTGTATGATGCAATGCAGTGAGTGATACAATAGTATCAAAAGACCAAGGTTTAAATGGAAGATACTCTGCCTGTCCTAAGACTTTCATGCCTTCTGCCTTCTTCAGCATCTCCCAACTGGGCTCAAGAGAAATAACATTGGGGAAGTGTTTTGCAACAATACCTGTGCCCGCACCAATGTCTAATACTCTTCCTTTGATGACATGTGCAATTTTCTTTAGTTTCTTCTCTTGTTCTTCTCCATAGAGTTCATCATAGCCTTTTGCAAGAGTATCGTACATTGCTCTTTAGAAATAGTGTCTCTTTTTAAGCTTTCTTTTTCAATCATACAGTTAATAATCTGTGTACAAAGGTTCAAGTATTTTGAGCTAAGAAAATAAGAT
>CAYJSK010000140.1:0-2850 GCA_964372745.1 Candidatus Woesearchaeota archaeon | reverse complement strand
AATTCTAAGGGTAACAAAGGTAGGAAATTCTATTGGAGCTATATTCCCTGCAGATGTAGTGAAAGAGCAACATCTAAAGCTTGGCGAAGAGTTAGTGGTAACGATTCAAAAAAAATCTAATATTCTAAAAGAATTATTCGGTGCTTTGCCTTCAAAAAAGCCTGCAGAAACGGTGTTAAAAGAATACAGAAAAGAGTTTAAGGAGAGTAAATGGCTCTAAAATATTTTGATACCTATGTTCTTTGGGAAATAAGTAGGGGAAATGAAAAGTTTTCTAAATATAATGATGAAGAGTTTATTATTTCTCATCTAACTTTAGCAGAATTTTATGGGGTTTTACTAAGAGATTATAATGAAGCAACAGCAAATTATTGGCTAAAAAAGTTGCTTGGAAATACAAGACAAGTGCCTCTACAAATTTTGATAAAAGCAACGAAGTTTAGGCAATTACATAAAAAGCAAGATGTTTCTTTCTTTGACGCAGTGGGATATACTTTTGCACAAGAGAATAAAATTCCTTTTGTAACAGGTGATAAAGAGTTTAAAGACATGCCTGGTGTTGAATTCATTCAGAAGTAAATCATTATCTATTTAAGCTTAAATCTCTGACGCTAATTCTACATATCTAAAACAGTGATCTTTATAAATATCTTGTAGTCTCAAAAACTCTATGATCATCATCCGGTATAGAGAACTTTCTTTAAAGGGAAACAATCGCATTGTCTTTGAAAGAGCTCTGCAAAGAAATATTCGGGACTGTCTCAAGAAACACAATATCATCTACAAACAAGTTTGGCGTATACGTGGAAGGATGATTATTGACACAGAAGAACAAGCACCTTTCTTAGACCACGTTTTCGGCATAGCTTCCTATTCCTATGGAAAAGAACTTTCTTTAGATATAGAAACAATAAAAAAAGAATGTCTCAAAATCTACAAAGCTGGAACATTTCGTATCTCCTGTCAACGAATGGAAGACTTCCCCTACTCTTCACAGGAACTAGAAAGAGAAGTAGGTGCCTACGTAGTGCAACACACAAATGCAAAAGTAAAACTCAAAGATCCAGACCAGGATATTTGCCTAGAGATTTTCAACAATCATACATACATCTTCACAGAGAAAATTCCTGGGCCAGGTGGTCTTCCTCTGACAAAAGAGTCTCATGTGATTCTTCTTCTACAAGATGAAAATTCTATACAAGCAGGTATACAAATGATGAAGCGTGGCTGTACCATAAATGTCTACAAAGAAAAAAACATCAACTGGTCAGAGTTAAAAGAATACGAGTATGGATTTAAAATAAAAGAAATTGATCACATACCACAAGATACAGTTTTCATTGTCTCAGATACATTAGAAACCCTAAAAGAGTATCCTTTCTTTGTGCTTCGTCCTTTAATTTAAGTAGCCAATGCTTCATATACAATCACTGCAGACTTACTTCCTCCTGTTGCATCTTTAGGCACTCTGAATTCTACGGTTGTCTTAATCTGATTATTGAGAGCAAGAGAACTTAAGTTATTACACACTCGTGCAGTAAGATTGTTAACATCAGTAGCAAGGAGACTATTACTATTCAATCCCAGACAAGATCCTATCTCATTATCTGCTGAACTAATAGTCACTTGTGCATTTGTGGTGAAAGGACATCCATTTGGTCCAGCGCTTCCACAGAACAATGCTTCAGCATCTCGTACTTGGAGTTTTGCAGTAAGATTTGCATCTGCAGTTCCATTATTGCTAATTAAATGTACATCTTCCACACTCATGAATGCAGTCGTATTAATCCAACAATCCTTACTTGTATTTGAGTTCACAAGGGAATATCCACTCACACAGCTCGCATTGTAATATCCAGAGCCAAAGCTAATGCTTCCATCCTCAATAGAGAGCCCAACAGTACTTGCATTGTTATATGCATACTTTGTAATATTCCCAAAGCTAAACTGTAATGTATGTACGCCTGAGGTCAATACCTTACTTATTTCTTTACTCAAGTTTGCACAAGTATAATTCTGTATAAGCACCGTACTATTTTCTGTGATCCATTGGTATGCTCTATTTTCTTCTCCACATTGTACTGCAAGGAACTTCAAGTCTCTCTCTTCTGTAATGTCTGACCATGTTGTTCCATTGAATGCACTTATTCTCAAGTCAGCAAGTCCTGTTGTATTGAAACTGACCGTCAAATTTCCTCCCACCACAGGATACGATTGTACATTTAGTATGGTCAAGTCTATTTCAAAGGTCTCATTAGAGAGATGTGGAGTAATCCATTCAATGTAATCCACTTTTCCATTCTCATTCAGATCATACGCAGTATAGCTAAAGGCTTGTCTGCTTCCATTCACAATCCAATACAGCTCTATACCTTCTTCTTCTGCTTCAGGGATTCGTGTGAACGAAACAATATTTTCATAATGTGTTGCTGAACTAATGGTGATTCTCTTCCCAAATTCTGTTCTCTCTTCGAATGCTTGTGGAGCTTCTGTGTAATAATCAACAACCACTTCTTGTACAGGCTCTTCAATAATGATGCTCACAGTATCTACAACAGTCTCTGGAGCAATGGTGACATACCCAGTAGCTGCAAATATATTTCTAAAGAGCTCAAGCATTTTCTCAAACAATCCTCCAAAGAAGGAAAGTTGTACAGTCTTCCTATCTCTCTGATGTTCATATCGTACAACATCTTGTACTTCCCCTGAGACATTCCAACGAATCTTATTGACTGGGATCCCTATCTCTACTGCATTCTCAATTTCTTTCACTCCAATAAGTTGTGCATTAGCAGGGATATCTACACTTACATTTGTTTCCTCTTGTTCTAGTCTTACTGTTTTACCCCA
>CAYJSK010000139.1:0-2864 GCA_964372745.1 Candidatus Woesearchaeota archaeon | reverse complement strand
CTGTCCATGTGGTCATATTTAATGGATATACGCCTTGTAGTGGCAAAATAAGTTTGTCCAAGACTTGTCCAAGGAAACTTTTATATCCTATAGATGTTATAGATGCTATAGAATGGCAACCACTATACAAATTGAAGAAGAAACAAAAGAGCTGATTAGTACATTCGGATCAAAAAAAGATAGCTATGATGATATAGTGAGAAGAATGTACCGCATGGCTGTAAAAGAACAACTGAGAGAGTTTCTTTTTTCTTCAGAAAATACACTTTCTCTTGAAGAGGCAAGAAAACGTCATGCGAAAAGATGGCAAAAATAGAAATTATTGAAAGCCTTTTTGAAGAAATTGAACAAACATTTGAATAAGAATCTTCAGAAATATTTGATTTAATAGAAACTTTAGAAGACAATCCTCATAAAGGAAAAGAGCTTGGGACTGTTGCAGGAATTTTGATTAAAGAAATAAAATACAGAAACTTTAGGTTTTATTTTATTGTAGATGGTTTTAAATTAAAATGTTTCAACCAAAAAGAAATTATTGATCTTCTTCTTCGTTTTGTGCGCATGTCTGACAAAAAAGCACAACAAAAGACCATTGAAGAGATAAAGCATATTCTTCGAACACTTGGATCAGAAGGATTTGAGTAAAAAATTACGAAGATACTATAAGCCCATTTTGACTTAGAGGGAAAAAGAACAAAAGAATAAGAATGCTTATGGCTCCTAATACAAAGAGTGTTATAACTGTTGCAGTAAAACATGCAAATCCTATTTTTACCCCCTCTGTAATACCAAAGTATAGCCCTGGGACAATGAGTAGGAATATGGACATCAGTATTGTAAGTAATACGGCCATAAGTTTTATAGTATCTCCAAATGGAGTATAATACCAACTATTAAAGAGGTAAGAACAGCTAAGCCATGTTGCCCAAAGAATCATTCCTGAAGACAAGCCTAAAAGTAAAGGTAAACCTAGCTTTTTATTTTTCTTTGCTATCTTTCTCAAAATATAGATGCCAGCAAGTAAGAGTGCAGAAAATGCTGCGAGTCCTAAAAGGATTTTCCACCAATGAATAGCCAACCAAGATTTGGCATATTTTCCTTCTAGACTAAAAGATTCATAAGGGTCTAAAGAAGAAGCAGTTTCTGTGTAGCCAGTATCGATATAACTTATAGAAGAAGCTAGTCGTGCAAGATCTGTAGTTGTGGAAGACATTTCAGTTATATAGTCAATAGAAGAACTCAAGCCTTGGAGATACAAGTCTTCTGCAACATCAACACTCACACGAACAAAACTTGTATCATATTCGTTTTGTATCGTTTGAAATGAATATTCGTATACTCCACTCTTTTCTTGTACATATTCAGATGTTTTGTAGTAGAGAATCAATGTTATTGTTTCTTGCCCTTGTTGGGGAATTTGCATCTTGACATTGGTCATGCCATCAGATTCACCCATGGTATAGGATACTTGGGCATATTTGGGAGGGTAGATGGGATAGGAAATATCATCTGTACATGTTCTTGTGGATACTTCTGTTTCTTCTGAAACTGTACTTGACGTTTCTTCCCAATTAGAACATTCTTGTTCATAGAGATAATATTCTTGCACAATATTTATGAGATCAATATCTTGTCCAGGGATTTTGACTGAGAATTCTGTTCTATTTTCTGTGTTTTGTAGTTCCAGTCGCGCAAAGACCGCTGTTTCTCCTTCTGCATCAAAAACAAGATAGTAATACTGGTTCTGTCCGTAATAGCCAAAGTTTTCTGGATAGAAACTTTGTGCGCTTACCATAGGGATAAGCAATAAAAGAAATAAGATACTGAGTATTTTTTTCATGTTCGTTTCCTCCATAGATCGATGATGAACATCATGAGTACTACAGCAAGAGTTATTCCTAGAGTATAGATCCATGCTTGTTGCGGAAGAGCAAAACTGTTTGTGCTTTGAAGACTGTTTGATACGACTGTTGTTGTGTCCATCATGCTCCTTTCCGATTGTGATTGTAGACTTGTTTGTGTTGTTGCTGTGTACATTTTTATTCCCACTGTGAGAGCTGCACCTATAAGGGCAATAGGAAGCATTTTTTTGAGAGACTCTTTCCAATCGTAGCCTTTTGGAACAATAAGGATCATTTTTCTTGCAAGAGAATACAAAGAAACTTTTCTTCCTTTTTCACTCCAGGCATAATCTGCTCTTATGATAAAAGATTCTTTTTCTAAGAGTTTTAATGCGTGTGTGACTGTGTTGAGAGGAAGGTCTAATTTTTTGGAAAGTTCACTGGGAGAAACTTTTTCTTTTTCGCTCAAGTAGTCTAATATCTTTCTTGCTGTTTCATTACTCATGACTATCGCAAGATCTTTTGATCTTTTTTCATTCAGTGAAACTAAGATAAATTTCTCTTCCATAATTTAGAAACGACTATAGAATATTTAAAAGCTTGGAAGAGTTCTATCTGGATGGAAGTCATACTCTTTCTTGAAGAGGACGTACCCCGGGAACGCGCCTACTGCTATAGAAGAGGCTGACGCCATTGAGGCTATTGCCGCCCAGCACCAAAGGGCGCGCTACTGGAACTTCACCTAAATCATCAGAATGATAGACCAATATTTTATCCCCATGAACTTTTCTATGTGCTTCAAGATAGGCTTCTGCTTGCTTTTCTCCACCCAAGAATGCATGTACATGAGGGTTTGCTAAAGCTTGCTCAATGCTTTGTTCTCCAAACTTTCCCCTATTTGCCTTTGCATGGTCCATAACGGTGACAAGTCTTGTCCCATGATCAGTGTCTCCATCTCTCTCCACAAGAGCATCGAAAGCTTCCTGTGGTAAAGGTAAGGTAGTATTGATTAAGTTCCCTTTA
>CAYJSK010000138.1:1805-2865 GCA_964372745.1 Candidatus Woesearchaeota archaeon | reverse complement strand
TCCAGATCCTCTCCATTTTGTACCAGACTCTGAAGGAAATGTTGTAACTAGAAATGCCCCTCTTATCCGAGCAATCTATGTAGAACAAAGTAAAAGATTTGGATTTCGTATGACTGCTTGTCCAGATGAAACAAAGATAGTACACATCTATGGACAAGAAAGGTTTGATAGTTTGAGAGAGAAATTACTGGCTTATATGGTAAAGTGATACAAAGAGCTACTATCTTTTTTACCCTTATAATTCTTTTTCTATGGTGTTCTTAGGTCACCAATACTTTGTAGATAAGTTGCTATTGTCTCTATTCCCCTTCTTGCTTGTTCCCATTTAAAGTTCTCATTTGGTGCATGATAGCCATCAGACATGAGACTTTGAGCTACCATAACAATAGGAACTCCAGGCCAGAGTTTTTGCATAGGGGGGAAAGCTCCAATTGTTCCTCCACTTGCTACAAAGACTGCAGGCTTTCCAAATGCTGGAACATATGCTTGTTGTGCACGTTCCATGAAAGGACTTTCTAGAGCGGTTTTTACAGCTACAGAACCCTCAGACATCTTTACTGTAATTTGGGAATGGGTTCTTTTCAAATGTATTTCTAGTTTTTGTACTACTTCTTTTGCATCTTGACCTGCAACAAGGCGGATACTAAAATGTGCTTTTGCATAGCCAAAAATTTTTGTTCCTGACTGTGAGGGTTCAAAACCATGGAGTTCAAAGGTTGGTAAGTGTGCAGTACGCTCTTCAGCTTCTTGTGGATCTTCAGTGTAAAATTCTGTAAATTTTGTATCCGTATGAATTTTGTGCATATCTTTTCTTGCTGCATTTTCTTTTATGACTTCTTTTTCTTTTTCTGTTGCTGTTTGTAATCCATCATAGAACCCAGGTATGAGAACTTTTCCATTATTATCTATACATGTTGCAAGTGCTTTGATGAGCGTTGCAAGAGGATTACGCGCAAGACCACCAAGCATTCCAGAGTGCACACCCATTTCTCCTACGCGAAGTTCAAGTGTTCCCATGGTTAATCCTCGAAGTTGAAAAGTTATTGCAGGATCATCTCCT
>CAYJSK010000138.1:0-1795 GCA_964372745.1 Candidatus Woesearchaeota archaeon | reverse complement strand
TCACTTACTAAAATAGAGTCAGGCTTTTTGAGGATGCTTTTGGAGTGTTGTAGGAATTCTTCAAAATGTACACTCCCACTTTCTTCTTCTGTTTCAAAAACAAATTGCATATTTACTGGAAGCTGCTGTGTTTCTTTGAGATATTTTACTGCGTAGACAATAGAGAGCATAGGACCTTTGTCATCCGTTGCACCACGTGCTTGAATTCCTTCCTCTGTGATTACAGGTTCAAATGGAGAAGAGTTCCATTGTGGTTCTGCTGCAGGTTGTACATCTAAGTGATTATAAACTGTAACCCACGGACCATCTTCTTTCACTTTTATTTCTCCCAGGACAACAGGAAAGCCACTATTAGGAATAATCTTCACTGATGCACCAAGCGTTTCAAGAAGGGTTTGTGCTTTTTTTGCAACTTTTTGTAAATCTTCTCTATAGCTCTCTTGTGCACTAATACTTGGAATAGCGACCAGCTCTGCAAGATCTTTTTTATACTGGACCATACTCTTTGTAAGAAACTCTTGAATGCTTTCCATACTCTGAGGTAATTTCTCTTCTCTTAAAAGGATTATGGTATTTTACTTTGCTGAGAGATATAGCCATAAGAAGGACACCAGTGATAGCCTCCGAAGATATTATCAAACTCTTCTTGGCATCTTTTATATGGAATCATAGATTTGTATAAGAGTGGGGATTATTTAAAGCTTTATAACGTTAATTCAAAGACATATAGCTCTTCAAAGAATAATTTCTGTGTCTCAAGACATTTCCATTTGTATTCTGTAAAAAGTTCTTCTGTTTCTCCTGTTAATGAACTGATCACAACAAGTATTTTTCCTCCAGGATTGAGATGCTCTTTTGCTTGCTGTAAGAACTCTAGTATAATTTCATTGCCTTCCACACCACCTGTCGTTGTAATCTTGGAATCTTCTGGTTCTTCTAAATCTTCTGGTAAGTAGGGAGGGTTAAAGATAATCCAGTCAAATGCTCCTGGGATATTTGAAAAGAGGTTGCTTTTTACAACATTAATACCTTTCTTTTTTACATACTCTACACACTCTTGGTTGATGTCTGCTGCAAGTACCTCTTTTGTGTTTTCTAGTGCTGTGAGCGCTTGAATCCCTGAGCCAGTGCCCATATCAAGGACTTTTCCTTTGACAAGTTTCTTTACCCATCTTTGGAGTAGTTCTGAATCTTCTCGTGCTTCGTAGATCATTTTTCTAACTCTTGCAAATATTCTTTCACCCGAGAAACTATCCCTAATAGATAAAACTTTTCAATTTTCTCGGTGAATAATACTGAAAGTTGCTCATTCTCATGGATGCGATAATTATTCCTCACTTTTTCTACAAAATAAAGGTCTCTTAGTCTTTTTACTTGTCTGCGAATGTTTGATGCCGCAATACCATTTAAGGGAAGTTTTTCCTCTTTTCGTTTTGTTATGACTGCTTCTTGGATTTCCTCACAAGACATTTCTTGTTTTTTCTCTAAAAGTATTTGAAAAATATCTACCACAACATCTCGAGAGTCTCCTGGTTGTAATAAACCTGTAGAGAGACAAATTTTTCGCATCAAGTCTCGTTTGGACATTGCATAGGGCTTTTCGTATTTCCTTAGAGTGAGTTCTGCTAAGGGTGTGTCTTTGGATATTTTTATCATGATGTGCCTCCTCTATGATTGCTTAGAACATGTTAGCATTTTAGTATATAAAGCTGGCGCGGGGTAGCTGCCAAACGTGTCCATCTGTCCATGTGGTCATATTTAATGGATATACGCCTTGTAGTGGCAAAATAAGTTT
>CAYJSK010000137.1:0-2887 GCA_964372745.1 Candidatus Woesearchaeota archaeon | reverse complement strand
ATGTAGTTATAAACCAAAATATCCTTACATACTAGGAATCATGCCACACAGCAATAATATACAAAGGTATATAGATAAAAGTAAAAACCCACCAAATAGAAGGAGCATCACTCACAATATAGGCTTTTAGGAGATCTCTGTTAGAAAAGAAATCTTTAATGTTCCCCAAAATATCTCCATCAAGCTTTTGGATAGTTCGTTTTCTTGAGCAGATATAAAAAATTCTATAGCTCAGGAAGGAAAGAAAGAAAAAGAATGCAGAAAGAATAAAGATCAGAGGAATCCCATATCTGCCAGAAATGAAGCCAGCAATGAGTGGCCCAACAAGCCAGCCTAAATTTGCAGTAGTATAAATAATCCCTTCATGTTTTGCAAGATCTTTTCTTCTAGAGTTATCAGAAACAAGAATCCCAAAGCTATCAATACGAATAACTGTGAGAATACTTAAGAATATACCTAAAAGAATAATGACCCAGAAACTTTCTGTAAAGGCGAAGAGGAGGTAACTGATTCCCATCAAAGCAAGAGTCCATGCATACAAAGAAGAGCAACTATGCTTCTCCAGAAAGGGAATAAGAAGGATAAAACTAAGTAAGGATATAACTGTAAAAAAAGTAGATATCAAACCGACAAGAACAGAACTCTGTAGATATTGATACAGATATACAGCCCAAATAGTATCCACCAAAGAGATTGCTAAAGCACTTAGAAAAATGATGAATCCTAGCTCCCCAATACGAGTGATATATTTTCTTCTCTTTAGAAAAGAAATCATAACACCATCCGTGCATCAACAACAAAGCCCTTCTTACTGTTAATGACAAAAGGGTTAATATCCATTTCTTCTATATCCTTATGTCGTAAAGGAATACGAGAAACAGTAACTAAGGTTTTTTTCAAAAGTTTCACGTTCACAGCTTCACTTCCTCTGTATCCAAAAAGTAAATCTTTCATTTTTAACTCCTGAAGCATCTCTTCGGCATCTTTTTCAGTAATAGGACAGATACGAAAAGAGACATCTTTCAACAATTCTGTATAAATTCCTCCAATACCAAAAGCAAGTACATGTCCAAATACAGCATCCTTTTTCAATCCAATGAGCACATAACTCCCTTCAATAAACTCCTGTACTAAAATCCCATGGAGAAATAATTTTTTCTCTTTAGCAACCAACTGCAATGCTGTATACTCTTGAACAAGCTCTTCTTCATTCTTCACAAAACGTACTCCTTTAATCTCAGATTTATGCAATGCATCTGGAGAAATAATTTTTAATACTAGAGGAAATCCGAGCTTTTTCGCTGCTTTTTCTGCTCCTTCAAGCTTTTGTACAAGCACATGTTGAGCAACAGGAATATAGTTTCGTAAAAAGTCTTCTGCAAGATCTTCTGTGTACACCTTGTTTTTCATGAGAATACCTATAGCGAAAACATTTATAAACTTTCTTTCCCAAGAAAAGAAAAAAGAGATGCAGAATTTTTTCACACCTAAATCTATTGTAGTGGTTGGAGTTTCCAAAGATCCAAACAAAGTGGGCCATGTTATTTTTAAAAACCTCTATAAGAAATTTAAAACCTTCCCTATCCATCCTCAAGAAACAAGTATTCTTGGAGAAAAAGCATATCCCTCCATCGAAGAAGTTCCACAACATGTTGACCTTGCTATTATTGCAATCCCTGCAAAGCTTGTGATTCGTGTTGTGAGAGACTGTGGAAGAAAAGGAATAAAGCATGTTATTATTGTTTCAGCTGGTTTTAAAGAAATGGGCAATGAAAGTTTAGAGTTTGAACTTGCAAAAGCCCTAGAGGAGTATAACATTAAATGTGTAGGACCAAACTGTTTGGGTATTTTCGATGCACATTCTGGTCTTGATTCTTTATTTCTCCCCACAAAAAAACTAACTCGACCTCGTGCAGGAGAGATTTCTTTTATTTCTCAATCTGGTGCAGTAGGCTCTGCGGTCCTAGATCTTCTCTCACAGGAACATATAGGTTTTGCAAAATTTATCAGTTATGGAAATGCTACAAATCTTTCAGAGACTGATTTTCTTCATTACTTAGAAAAAGATCCACAAACAAAAGTAATCTGCATGTATATAGAAGGAATACACGATGGGAAGAAATTTCTTGAAGTTGTAAAGCAGAGCACAAAACCTATTATCGTTCTCAAAGGTGGTCGTTCAGAGAAAGGAGCAAAAGCAACACTTTCTCATACAGGTTCTCTTGCAGGTTCGTATCAAGTCTATCAAGGTGCACTCAAACAAGCTAGTTGTATAGTTACAGAGTCTCTTGAAGAAATGTTTGACATTGCAAAACTCTTTGTCATGCTTCCAAAACCAAAAGGAAAAAGAGTACAAGTTATTACCAATGGTGGTGGCTATGGGATTATGACTGTAGATGAGTTGGAACAACAAGGCTTAGTCCTTGCAGAGCTTTCTCAAAAGACAAGATCATTTTTGAAACACCACGTTCCGAAGATTGTTATCATTTCTAACCCCATAGACCTCATAGGAGATGCAACTAATGAACGCTATGGTCTTGCATTAAAAATGTGTGTCGATGATAAAGCTATTGATATTATTCTTTTGATAATTTTGCATCAAACACCCTTGATAGATGAACATATTGTGGAAGTAGTCAACAAGCATACAGGAAAGAAACCCATTATAATTATTTCTACTGGTGGAAAACAAACAGACACTCTTTCAAGAAGATTTGAGAAACTCTCTATCCCTGTATTTTCTTTTCCAAGAGACGCAGTTTCTGCACTGAAAAAATATCTTGAGTTCTTTTAAAGAAGTGAACTACCCTGACCTAACATCTTCATGTTGAAGTTAGGGCTTCTTGCTTCATAGAAAGACCTTTGTCTGTCTCAGCAGAGCCTTGTT
>CAYJSK010000136.1:0-2947 GCA_964372745.1 Candidatus Woesearchaeota archaeon | reverse complement strand
AAAGATTTTTCCTTTTAAAGATCAAGATGCAGCATTAACATTATCGGGTGCCTGTTCTTGTTTGACTAGACCTGACTATGACCTTATGAAAGCTGCTAAAACTTTTACAGATAGAGATAAGCCAAGAAATAGTTCTTCTAAAGCTGCTGATGAGTTATTAACTCATATAAATGGATTGATTTCTTTTAACGATGAGTTAGTGCATATTCCGGATGGTAGGCACTACCCGTTCCGGATGATAGGCACTACCTGTTCCGGATGATAGGCACTGCTTGTGCCGGCTCCCTTAATCTGATTAATACACATAGATGTTGTATCTTCCTGTTTGATTTAAAAAACAGGAGGAGAAACATGAACTGCAAATTTTTAACTATGAGACAAATTACTGAGATTCTAAGGCTTCATTCAAATGGATGCAAGATTTCTGACATTCACAGAGCATGCGGTGTGTCACATAAAGCAGTACGTTCTTACATTGCAAAAGCTGCTGCATTTAATATCTCTTACAAAGATATTTCTGAATTATCTTACGATGAGGTTTACAAACTCTTTTTTCCGGAGAATAGTTCTTCTGAAAAATTAAAAACTCAACCTGACTGGAATTACATCCACAAGGAAATGCAAAAGAAAAGTGTAACCCTTCAACTCCTGTGGGAAGAGTTTATTGAACAACACCCGGAAGGATGTGGATACTCACAGTTTTGTTTTCACTATTACGAATGGAAAAAGAAGCTTGATTTGTCAATGAGACAAACTCATAAACTTGGTGAAAAGTGTTTTGTGGATTTTGCAGGACAAACCGTAGGAATTACAAATCAATATACCGGTGAAATTAAATGTGCTCAAATCTTTGTAGCAACTTTAGGTGCCAGTAACTATACATTTGCATATGCTGTATGGTCTCAATCATTACTTGACTGGATTGATTGCCATGTAAGAATGCTTGAATACTTCTCTGGGGTACCTGAAGTTATTGTGCCCGATAATCTAAAATCAGGAGTAAATAAACCATGTAGATATGAACCGGAAATTAACAGAACATATCATGACTTTGCAATGCATTACAACGTTGCAGTAATACCAGCAAGAGTAAGAAAACCACAGGATAAAGGAAAAGTTGAAGTATCTGTTCAAATAGTTGAAAGATGGATCTTAGCAGCACTTAGAAATCATATTTTCTTCAGTCTGGATGAGCTTAATAAGGAAATTTCAATCCTTCTTGAAAAGTTAAATAAGAGACCATTTAAAAAACTTCCAGGCTCTAGATATCAAATATTTGAAGAAAAAGAAAAGAAGTGTCTTAAACCACTTCCACTAGAAAGATATGAACTCTGTGAATGGAAAAAAGCCAGGGTAAATATTGATTATCATATTGAACTTGATGGACATTATTACAGCGTTCCTTACAAATATGTAAGAGAGGAAGTAGAGCTATGTTTTTCAAAAAGTATTGTATCAGTCTTAAAAAACAATAAAGTAATTGCAAGACATCCAAGAAGTAATGACAAAGGGAAACATACAACAATAAAAGAACATATGCCAAAGTCACACCAGGAATATGGAGACTGGTCACCAACAAGAATAATTAACTGGGCACAGAGTATAGGACCAAGTACAAGAAACCTGGTAGAAAAGCTACTCTTGAGTAGAAAATATCCGGCAACTGCATACAGAAGTGCAATGGGAATTATTAGTTTGTCAAAAAGATATGGGAAAGAACGATCTGAAAATGCAGCAAAAAGGGCACTTTCTTTCGGGGCTTATTCATACAGAAGCATAGAATCGATACTGAAAAATAACCTTGATAAAAAAGAACATCAGAAAACTGAAGACAATTATTCAGGAAAAGTTATACCGTTTCATAGGAATATAAGGGGAAGGGAGGCTTTTGTTTGTGATGGTGAAAGTATCAGTAGTAATACCAATAAAAAAGAGGAGGAAAAAACATGTTAGTAAATGTCACTAAAGAAAAACTTCAAAAACTGAAGTTTACAGGAATGCTTAAGGGATTTGAAGACCAGATTTCAAATCCGGAAATAATCAGTCTATCCTTTGAAGATAGATTTGGTTTCTTGGTAGACAGAGAGTTTATTGAAAGGGAAAATAAAAGATTGCAAAATAGATTGAGAATGGCAGGGTTAAAGGAAGGAGTAATGATTGAAGATATTGACTTTAAAAGTACAAGAGGATTAGAAAAATCAGTCATTCTTTCATTTTCAAATTGTGAGTGGGTAAGAAAAAAACAAAACATAATAATAACAGGACCAACAGGAGCTGGAAAAACATTTCTTGCTTGTGCACTGGCAAACAAAGCTTGCAGGGAAGGATTTAGGGCAGTGTACTATCGTATGTCAAGATTGTTAGAAGAATTAGCAATTGGAAGAGGAGATGGGAGGTATATAAAGACTTTGGAAAAGATTGAAAAGCAGGATCTTCTTGTACTTGATGACTGGGGAATAGGTGTACTGAATGAAAGCCAAAGAAGAGATATTCTTGAAATAGCAGAGGACAGGTACAATATCAGATCAACAATAATAGTCAGTCAGATACCTATTGATAGCTGGCATGAATTAATTGGAGACCCCACAATTGCTGATGCAATCTTAGACAGGCTTGTGCATAATGCTCATAAGATTGAAATGCAAGGTTCTTCAATGAGAAAGAAAAAAAGTATCACTGCAATACAAGCTGAAAAACAAAAAGAAAAGTAAATTGTTCTACTGTCTGCTAATCATATGAAAGGAGGAAAAGTTAAACTAGAAAAGTGTATTCTGAGAACCGGCACACATAGGGACTATCATCCGGAATCAACAGGGACTATGAACCGGAACGACTAGGGAATATCGCCGGAATATGCAATTGACACCACTGTAAAAGTTAGAGAGGTTTTACTTCCTAGAAAAGCCCAAAGAGAGTTTGATGTTCCAACCTCTGAAGTTCCAGAAAA
>CAYJSK010000135.1:0-2962 GCA_964372745.1 Candidatus Woesearchaeota archaeon | reverse complement strand
AGATGCATTCCATACAGAACCTCTAATATCTCTCCTCTTTTTTCTCTTCGTAATCCAAGATTTCCCCTTCCTCCAAATTGTATTTTTGCTTCAAGTCCCGCACGAGATACTCTGGCATACGTTTGTGCTGTTTCATATGCAGCAAGAACAGGAGTACCCATAAATGATTCTGGAAAGAAATTTTCTCCAGCTAAACCTGCTTCTAATTCTCTATGTGCTAGCCCCATAATACCCTCAGAATAATCAAATATATGAGACCTGTCTTCAAAAAAGAAGCGAAGATAAGGAGCAAAATCTTCATCCCGAATCCCCTTTACCACAGCTAAGATTCGTGCTTGGATGTAGATAAAGTGATTCGCAACAGTTTCTTCTGTAATATGCATATTCTTAAAATTTACCTCCCCTATATAAAACTTTCTCCCTAAAGCTTTTTAAAAGAATCTTTAATCTTCTAAGCTATGAAAAAAGCTATAGCTCTCTTATCTGGTGGCCAGGACTCTCCTGTAGCTATTGATCTCTTAAAAAACAAACTAGAAATCATAGCTACCCATTTTCATCAAATGCCTCTCACTGATGAACAAGAAATAGAAAAGGTAAAAAAATTACAAAAACAGCTGAAGATACAGAAGCTCTACCTTATCCCATTTGCAGACCTTTTCAAAGAACTTGTAACGCACTGTGAACATAGATATTATTTTGTGCTCTCAAAAATCGCCATGCTCAAAGCTGCGGAAATGATTGCAGAAAAAGAACATGCAGATTACCTAATCACAGGAGAAAATCTCTCTCAAGTATCTAGTCAAACATTAAGCAACCTTGTATCTATAAGTAAACCTATAAAAATGATCATACTTCGTCCATTACTTACCTATGACAAAATAGAAATCATGGCTCTGGGGAAAAAAATAGGAACATTTGAAATTTCAAAAGGTCCAGAGCTCTGCTGTCTTCTCGGTCCCAAAAAACCAGCAACAAAATCAGATCCAGAAAAAATACAAAAAGAACTCAAAAGAGTAGATCTTAATACATTAATACAAATGGCCTTAGAGAAAGCAGAAATAATTACTCTTAAATAGAAGAAAGGTATCAAATAAACATGAAAAATATTTTCTGGCTTTTTCTTCTATCATTACTCTTGATTTATGGATGTAGTACAGAACAAAATAGGGATACTCAAGAAAGCGTCATTACTAGTGAAGAAGATCTGTACACAGTGAGTGACTTTACTCCCCCTAGCGGAAAAGCAGATGGACCTGATGATGACAACCCTTGGAATTCTCGTTTACTTTCTGCAACTTCAATTGATGGACTCATTTGGACAAGAACGAACCAGGTTATTGCTGATCAAGCAAATGTTCCTTCAGCAGTTTATAAGGATGAAAGAATATTTTTGTACCATGTTACTTGGTATGAATCGTTTCGAAATAGTGCTGTTGTTGCCATTTCTGAAGATAATGGAGAGAACTGGGTTTTCAAAGAAGTAGTAGTAGATGGTATAGAAGAGGGTATGCGACCTGCAGTTGATCCAGATGTTGTGCTCTTAGATACAGGCCAATTCCGTATGTATTTTACGAGTGAAAAGCCTGGTGTTGGATATCCTGAAATCTTCTCAGCAGTTTCTGATGATGGTGTTCACTTTAGCTTAGAAGAAGGAGTTCGTTTTTCTTCTACACATAATGGACAATTTGTTATTGATCCAGTAGTACTCTCTATTGAGGGAATTTGGCATCTCTATGCTTTATATCTTGATGGAAGTAGTGGAATATTTCATGCAAGTTCTGATGATGGACTTCGTTTTATAGAAGAAGATGCTCTTCAAGAAAAAGGTATACTCTCTAACCCTCTCTATATGGATGAAGTTTACCGATTCTATGGCTTTACGCATACTGACAACAAAGAATTGAAACATTCTTTTGAGATATACTCCTGGACCAGTGAGGATGGGTTTACTTGGACTATTGAGCAAGGAACACGATTAGAGTATGATGAAGAAAATAGTTTAGAGAAAAATTTTGTCAAAGATCCTGCTGTCATTCAACTTCAGGATGGAAGCTATATGATGTTTTATATCAGTGCTATCCCTGATGCTTAGTGACTGACAAGTTCCGTCTTGATTTTCAAAATGGGTTAAAAAGTTTCCTGTGGAGCACATGGAGATAATACACTATAGAAGGTTGAAAAAATAAAATAGATTATACTCAGGAAAGAAAAATCCAAAATTCTTTATATTCTCAAGAACAAAGTTGACAGTCACTACTGTTACTGTTCATAACTAAAATATTGTATAACGTGCGGGGGATTTTACATTAGATAATAGTTATTTCTAATTTATTTTTCTCTTTAGGTTCAATAATTACTTCTTGCCCTTTCTTGAGTTTCAAAAAATCTACAATGCTTTTAGGAAGCTTTACATCTAAAGAAGATCCAGATGTTCCTATACGCATCTTTTTTGCTAAGCCCCATACCCCTAACTCTTTTGCTTTTTTTTCAATTTGTTCACTCACAGAAGCTTCGAAAAGAGTCTCTCCACACTGAGTGCAGAAGAATGCATCAAACTTTCCAAAAGAATGACCTAATTGGGTATATTCTATTTTTTTCTTTACCATTTCTCCATTTTTACAAGCTATACATTTCATTTTGACCACCTATTCAAAAAGACAGTTTTTATCAGATATTTTGTATCTACTTTTTTATAAGCCACAGAAAAATAACTGTACACTGCTAATATTCCTTCTGTTTGTTGAAACTTTGAACCCCTCTCTAAAGCCTCAACAATTTGTTCAACCGAAATACCTTCTATAATCATTTTTTTTTGTGCATGCATTGTTAATAGTACATCTTCTTTTTTTATCATTCTTCTTACTAGGACGTATAAGGACTTATTGATATATAAAACTTATGTTTTTAGGTAATTGTTTAGCTTTCTGAAGTTCATTGATGGATTTATATTCTAGAGTAGCGA
>CAYJSK010000134.1:0-3004 GCA_964372745.1 Candidatus Woesearchaeota archaeon | reverse complement strand
AAGAAATACAGTACTACATCTTCTTGCTCTGGGCGTATTACCTTAATGAAAGGAGCTAAAAAGGGAGAAGCACAATGGCTCTACAAAACCCACACAAAGGCTTCAGCTTCTGAAATCTACAAAATAATCCAAAAAGAAGGAACACTACGTTTTTTCTATGAACCTTTGATTCTCCATTTTCAATGTAAGGACAAAGAAGAAGCAGAAAAGGTCTTACAACTTCTCCAAAATAATGGTTTTAAAAAATCCTGCTTACGATCATTTAAACATTGGACCATAGAGATTAATGATACAGGAAGCATGGAAACGATAGTATCAAAAGAACTTTCTAAAGAATATATCTCTTTACTTGTCAAAGAAGCAAATTATCGTTTGAAAAAAACAAAAGAAAATAATAAGAAGTTAGAACAGTTATTCCTTTTTCTCAACTAGTGCCTTATCTACAAGTTCTTCTAATCTCTCTTTATAGGCATCTGTAGTATAGGTTTTTCCATCTACTTGAATATATTGTCCGCCACCCCAGATTTTATTTTCATAGTTTTGAATTTCTACACTTTCACCAGCAATAGTCGTATTTCTTGTTTCAGTGGTATGATCAAACTGTGTTCCATAACAATACAATGCTGATCCTAGAGCAATTGCAGTAGCAATACTTCCCCAAACATAATCTTTTGTGTCTAATGCCATTTTGTGATCTCCCAAATAAGGTTTTTTATACTTTTTGAGTAAGCTAGACCTTTATATACCTTTCGTTTTTGTAACTACTTAAGAATAATAAAATAAAAAAATTACTTCTTGTTAAAAAGCACCCTCAAAAAGACTAAAGCAAGGATAATGAGGATAACATCCACAAGGATCCAAAAGCTTCCTGGAGTCTTCTCTGCAAACCAAGTATTCACAGAAGTAAAGAAGCTATCTTCTTCAACAACAGCTTCACCAAAGTCAACAGTGACGATTTCAGTAACTTCATTTCCTGCATCATCAGTAACAGTGATTTGGATATCATGCTTTCCTTCTGTCGTATCATCTAAAGAAAGATAGACATATGCATGTGCTTCATCTCCTGCTTGCAATAATTCCAAGTATTCTGTTCCAGTCGTTTCAGCCCAGCTCACATCTTCAACACTAATGCTGATAGTCTTATCATCTTCACCAGTATTTCTGACAAGCATATTTAAGGTAAGCTCATTTCCTTCAACAGAATAGTCTTCAGAAATATCCAGATCTAAATCTCCTGCAGCATCTTCTTCACTACAAGAAGTCACACTTACAGTAATTAATTCACTATCAAGAGTTTTTCCATTCTTATCATAAAGGATTGCTTCTAAAGAATAATCCCCTTCTGCAAGCTCTGTAGGAAGTGTAAGATCAAAACTTACTTTCTCTTCATTATCACTATCATCAAAGTCTCCTAAGTCGATAGTTTGAGAACTTTCTTGTACCTCAAGATCTCCATCTTGTACTTCAACATACAGATTTTCAATAGAATCAGCACCAGTGCTTGTTGCAGTAACAGATACACGATACTCATCTCCACACACAAGTCCAACTTCTGGGCTAAGACTGCTATCAGAAATAACTGCGTCTTGGTCTTCTCGATCAAAATCAATTTCTACAGATTCATAATCACAACTATCATCTTCATTTCCATCTTCATGCACTTGTACAAAGAGTTCATAGTCATCATCTTCATCAAGATCTGTTGGGATTTCAAAGTCAAAAGTAAAAGTCTCTGTTTCGTCTTCATCAATAGAACCATCAACACGAACTACTTTTTCTTTATCACCAGTATCTGTATTGTACAAGGTTACTTCTATTTCAATATCAAGATCATCATTTGCTTTATTTTCAACTTTCACTTCCATAGGAATAGTATCTCCTGGAATAAAATCATCTCCATCATCTGGATTTCGAATATCAATCTCAAAGTCACTTCCTTGCTTTCCTTCATCACAAATAGCTGCGACAACTTCTGCACTCACAGAAACACTTGCAGTATCTGTTCCTGAACCAGTTGCGCTCAATGCAATAGTCCCACTATAACTTCCAAAGTCCATATCTGAATCGGGGTCAGCAGTAACTGTGATAGTCATTGTGGATCCTGGAGCAAGAGAACTAGACGCACCAGAAAAACTAATAGTCATTTCATCATCATCATTGTCTAAAATTTTGTTTGTATCTCCATCAGAACTCGTGAAATTAATCAGCCAAGAGGAAAGCGTCGTACTTCCATCATTAGTAATGGTAAATGTTTCACTTTCATCTCCTTCTTGAAGATCAAAAGAAAGGCTACTGACACTTGTCGTAAAAGAATCTTTGCTGTTAACAGTCAATGTATAGGAAATACTTTCTGTGTTTGAAGAATTACTTGTATCTGTCCCAGTAACTGTTCCTGTGTATGTACCAGCAGGAGTGCTTGGAATAGTCATACTAAAACTTGCTGTTGCAGAACTTCCTGCAGGAACACTCACGCTGCTAATGCTCGGAGCACTAATAGTATTTGTTCCATCACTTAATGTGCTACTTATACTGGATACAGTCATAGCTGTAGATCCAGCATTTGTGTAAACTATGTCAAAGGTAACGCTACTTCCTGGATCTCCTGACTCTGCAGCAATGCTTCCACTAAGATCGTCTGCAGCGACAAAGGCAAAAGCCATAAGGAATACGAATATTGTACTTATAATCAATTGTTTCATGTGTGAAACCCCCTATATTGTTCTTCCAGTGTAAAATAGTTCGTTTTTAAAGCTTCTGATTTTAAAAAGAAGGATTTTAGTCTCCAATTGAGGACAGTAAATGGTTATAAATAATCCCTTTTTCCCATTCAATTCATGGAACCAAATCCTGTAGATCTGTTTTTACACGAAAAAGTAGGGTATAAGGTGATTGAAGATCTCTTGAAAAAAAAGAAACACTACCATAGCTTGATAAGGAATTCTTTTGAAGGAACCATTTTTGGAAGCTGGGAGAGTCATCCACCACTAGAGAAAAACTTTCCAAA
>CAYJSK010000133.1:0-3012 GCA_964372745.1 Candidatus Woesearchaeota archaeon | reverse complement strand
CTTTTTGGAAGATGGGAGAGTCACCCACCACTAGATAAAAACTTTCCAAAAATCCCCCTCATAAGAAAATCTAGAGAAGAAATATCTTCCCGGCAACAACATTCACTCTATCCTTTTCATTTGTATCTCCAGACTTTCTTTGTAGGTTATACTTTAGATGGCATAGATGGTTTTTTCAGAACAATAAGGGGAAGATATTTTCCTCATGCACAAATAAGTGAAAAAGAAAATAAAATCCTACTAGATTGTTTGGAAATAAGAATATCTTTAGAACTCTTAGAAACAAAATCTCCTAAACCATGCAGAATAAATTTTTGCTTAGATGAAAACTTAGCAGAAAAATATAACGAGAAGCTAAGGATCTTTAGAACGTGGCTACAAAGAGAGTAATAGTTCTATACCTTCAAACTCACAACTTTAGACACACCATCTTGCATGGTCACTCCATAAATGGTTTCTGCTTCAGAAATAATTGCATCATTGTGTGAGATAACGATATACTGTGCTCCCTTGGAATACTTTGCAATCAATTTAGATAACAACTCTGAATTCTTCTTATCTAGAGCAGCATCCACTTCATCCATAAGATAGAACCAAGAAGGCTCAAACTCTTGAATAGCAAAAATAAGGGATAATGCAGTGAGTGTTTTCTCTCCACCAGAAAGACTCTTTAAATCTAAATACTTCGAACCCACAATGCGTACACGAATATCTACTCCCCCATCAAAGACATTTTCTGGAGTCTCTAGAATCAATTCCGCTTCACCTTTTGTAGATAAGGAAGCAAAGATCTCTTTGAAATTTCTCTCTAGTAACTTAAAGGTTTTCATAAAACTCTCTTGTTTTTTACCCTCGATTTCAAACATCATCTTCAAGACATCTTCTTTTTCTAATTTTAATGTCCCAAATTTTTCCATAAGGTGCAGATATTCTTCATTAACTTTTTCATAAATCTCTAGTGCTCGTAAATTCACATTTCCTAGTGTTCGTAACATATTCTCAAAATTCTTAATCTCTGCAAGGAGATCAGCCAATGCAATACCTCTTCGTAATTGTACTTCTTCAAATTGTTCAAACTCTTTCTTTAGCCCTTCTACTTCACCAGAAAGGAGAGCTTTCTTAATAGAAACTTCATTTCTCCTACCTTCCACAGCACGGATACGTTCTTCATTTCGAATAAGAGTACTATCTTTTTTCTGTATCCACTCTTCACACTTTGCTCGCTTATTGAACATTTCTTTGTACTCAGCATAAAATTGTTTTTGATTCTTTTCTTTGATCTTCAAAATATCATCATTTGCTTTTAATTCCTCATGTAGTTCTTTTAATTCTTTAGAGAAACTTTCAAACTCTTTTTCCATAGACTTCAAAATACTCAAAACCTTTTCCTTTTCAGAGCCATACAAATGCACTTGGTTGTGCAGAGAGTTTTTGTCAGAGTCATTCTTAATCCTTTGTTCTCGTAACCCTTGTCTTTGTGCTTCAAAATTCTCTAACTCTTTATTGACTTCAGCGCTTCCCATTTTAGACAAGGTATCAATATGTGCTTGTTTTTCTTGTTTAAATTTTACTAATTCCTTCTCAATCTTTGCAAGAGAAGCTTCAAATTCTTTTTGTGTACGCTCAAACTCTTTACTTTGAGAAACAAGTTCTTTCTTCTTCGTTTCTAGTTCTTTGACATCTTCTGTTCCACCCATAGAAACTTCTGCAGCACGAATCTCTGCTTCAAGTACAGCCTTCCTTTCTCGAGAATAAATGATCACTTCTTCATTTTCAGTTTTATGCTTTTCTAAGAGTGTCACAGTTTCACTGAGTCTTTCCATATCTTTATCCAGCCTTTCCATGCCAGAACTCACTTCTTTGTGTTGGAAACCAAGCCCTCCAGAGCTTTCTCGTCTAAAGCCCCCAATCATTGCCCCAGAGGTTTCCATAAGATCTCCAGTGAGAGTAACCATTCGTGCTCTCCCAATACCAATCCTTCGAGCAGTAACAATATCATCAACAACAACAGTGCCTCCTAAGACATATTTGAACACAGACGCAAACTTCCCTTCATAGTTCACAAGATCAATGGCAAGCCCATGTGCTCCTTGTTCTTTCGCAATATGTTTTTCATCTTGTGTTATTGCTCTCTCTTGGAGTTTATTTAAAGGTAAGAAGGTAACAACCCCTAGTTTATTATCTTTCAAATATTGAATACATTTCGCAGCAATCACATCACTTGCAACCACAATACTCTTCATTCGTGTTCCTGCAGCAACTTCCATTGCAAGAGAGTAGGTTCCAGAAACCTGTCCTAAATCTGCAACAGTTCCATAGACACCCTGCATTTTTTGCTCAATAATTTTTCTTACTGCAAGATCTCCTGCACTTGCTTCTCGAATACCAATGCTTTTTGTTCGTAATCGTGCAAATTCTTCTTGTGCATCCATCAACTTGCTTCGTGCAGAACTTAGTTGTACAGAATACACAGAACTTTGATTCAATGCCTCAGATAATTTTCTCGTGACATCTTTAAACTCTTCTCTATTTTTTTTGAGCTTAGAAAATTTCTCTTGATCTTCTTTTTTCAATGCCTGAATCTTTTCAATCCTTTCTTCAAGTGCTTGTATCTCATATTCAATACGATCTTTTTTCCTCAGTTCTTGTTGTTTTTCTTCTTCTACAGAAAGAATCTCTCGTTGTTTAGTTTCAATATTCTTATCTAATTCTTCGAGCAGTTTCTAGACATCATCTTGATTGACAATCCTATGTTTTTTCTTATATGCATCTATTTTTTGTAAGAGTTGTTCTTCTTTCTTTTTGATATCTTCATTTTCTTTGACAAATTTCTCTTGTGTATTTCGTGCCTCTTGCACTTTTTTCTCATACTCTTTACTACTTTCTTCCAAACTTTGCTTTCTCTCTTTGAGTTTTTTCAGTTCATTCTCACACACATCTCTTCGTGAGCTTTCTTTGATAATTTTCGTTTTGAGATCTTCAATTTCTTTCCCCAATTCCCTCTGCCTTTTG
>CAYJSK010000132.1:0-3058 GCA_964372745.1 Candidatus Woesearchaeota archaeon | reverse complement strand
TATTGCAAAGAAACTAAAATATCCAAAGTTCTTTCTATTAATTTTATCTTTTATAGTTGCAGGGTATCTTTTTCAATCCAGAGATATTTCTTCTGTACATCTTTTTATCATAAATTTAGGTTACATAGGAACTTTTCTTTCAGGGATATTTTATTCTTATGGCTTTACTGCTGCAACTGGTACCGTGATGCTCCTCATTCAAGCAAAGTCCCAAAATATTTTTTTAGCAAGCATTATAGCTGGTGCGGGAGCTCTTTGTACTGATCTGCTCATATTTAACATACTTCGCTATTCTTTTGGAGATGAAATGCGAAGATTTTCGAAAGAGAAGATTGTAAGAGAAATGAATAAAAGAGTTCCCTTCATTTGGAAAAAATATGCTTTGCTTGTGATTGCTGGATTAATTATTTCTTCACCTTTACCAGATGAAATTGGAGTAAGTTTACTTGCAGCTTCAAGAACAGTATCACAAGGATTGTTTATACTTATTGCTTTTCTATTGAACACCATCGGGATTTTTGTCATACTTTTCATTGGAAGAGGCTTATGATCTAAGAATCCATTCTGCAGCCGCATTCACATCAGCACAAACATAATCTCCTGGAAGAGTTCTTTCTTCAGCTTTTGCTTCTCCCGTTTCTACCCTAATACTTTTCAGCCCAAAATTTCTTCCACAAAGAACATCATCATTCATATCTCCAATAAAATAACTCTCTGCAGTATTAATACCATATTGCAGTGCAAAGTTTTCTAAAAGAAGAGTATTTGGTTTCTTACATCGGCATCCCTCACTACGTGCATGTGGGCAATAGCCATACCCATCAATAATAATTTCATGTGCAGCATATTTTCCTGTCACATTGCGAAAAGTAGCCTCGACTTCTTCTACGGTCATTCTTCCGCGTGCAACCCAAGGTTGACTAGAAATCATAAAAAGTCTGTAACCTTCTTCTTGCAGAGCCAGTAAACCATTAACAGTTTGTTCATAATAAATATCATCAGTAGGAATTTTTTCAGGATACCCCGAGTTATCAACAAGGGTTCCATCTTTATCTAGGAATACAGCCTTATTTTGAGGAATATCTAAAGATGTATTCAGGTGTGATCGTAACTGTGCTTGTATAGCTTCAGGATCTCCATCTGTTCGAACAATTTTTTGTCCATAACTGTGACCGAGTGTTTCATACTTCATCTTTAATCTTCTAATTTTTTCAATTTCTTCATCAACACTTCTTTCTCCTCTACGGTCAATTCTCCCAAGAGCTATTTCTGGTTCACAAAGAAGGAGCAAAGAAAGATCAGCATCAGGATAAAATCGATTCAATGCAACAATCTCTTCAACAGGAACACCTTGCTCAGATTGATAGACAATACTCGACAGTTTGCTTCTATCAGAGACAACTAATCCATTGGAATGTTCTCGGAGAAAAGGTGCAATAGTATGCTCATATTGATGTAGTCGATCCGCAGCAAAAAGCATGCTTGCAACTCTTCCAGATCGATCATCTCTTCTTTTATAGTTTCGAGAAATTTCTTCTAGAAAAGGCGATGGTTCACGAACTATGAGAACATCATATCCTTTGCCTTGTAAATATGTTTGAATAAAAGGTATTTGTGTTCCTTTCCCAGCACCAGAAATGCCATCAACAAAAATGATGCGAGAGCTCATGCATAAACACTCCTTGGTGCACCACAGCCTATAACATCAAAATCTCTATACACAGCATAACAGTTAGGAAGTCTATACATTTTCTTTTTCATTTTATCTACAGGAACCTCATCAAAAACCTGAACATCATCCCAGGAATTAGGATGGGCATAGAAAGGATACCTTGCATCTGCTCCAGAGATCCAAAGAACTTTGACTCTTCTTTCTTTTTCCCTTGCAAAAGCTACTCGGTGAAGTCCATCATTAATAATAGGGATTTGTATTCCCCATGCTCTTTGACAAGGATTTGCGATAGGGCTATCTTTCATATACCCTACTTCTCCTTCTTGAGGCTGGTACCAAACATGACGAGGAGTGACTTCAACAATAGGTGGTGTAAGTGTCCAAACTTTATCCTCATCCTTATTATGTAATTCTAAAGCTCCATCAAGAGCAAGAGTATCTATTCCTTTGCCAAGAAGGTACGCATGCAGGTCTCTTTGAAATTGTAAGTTTTTATGAAGAAGATAAAACGTGGTAGGGTTTACTTCATCTGGACGTACTTTTTGCACACGAATATATGCACTGGAATAAACAAAAATTTCAGAGCCATCAGCATCTCTACCTTTCAAAGGAACAGTTCGTACGCGTGCTTCTAATTCCTCAAAAGGAATGTGACGAACAACTTCTATATTCATAGAAAGAGAAAAAGAAAATCCCTTAAATAAAGTCCCGAAGAGAAAAGAAAAATATATAGAAAAAAAATCTATTGAAAAGTAATCTCTATGTTATTCTTCAAAGGTTAATTCACCTAAAGCTGTTAAGCGTAATTCAACAATTTTCCCTTTATTATGAATCTCTAAGAAACCTTGTTTTTCTAAATTTTTAGAAAGATAATGAAATTCACTTCGTAGTCTATTCTCAGCATCTCCTTTTGCACCAGCAATAAAGTCACTCACATTCAGAATCTTATTTTGTTTAATTCTCTTCAACAAAGCTTTTTCTTTAGCAGAAAAGGAAAAAGTAAATGGTAGGGAAGGGAAACGAAGAATAGTACGAAACCCATTATGATAGTCCTCTCCATTTTCTATAAGCTTCATAATATTTGGATTATGATTTTCTGCAACACTATATTCTACATCGATAGTATTCATGTAGGCAACAAGAAGGAGAGTTGAAGATAATAATCTAGATCCTGTAGAAATATTAATAATAATCTCGGCATCTTTATGTTGATTAATGTATTTTTTGACTTTCACAAAGATGTCTTTCATATCAATATAATTTACCTCAAGAATTTCTACAGTTGTAAATTTAGAAAGTTCTTTGATAATATCTTTAGTTACTTTTTGTGTAATAGCATCAGTTCGTGAATAAGCATGGCCTTTTTTTTGTGTCGCAGAAAGAAGA
>CAYJSK010000131.1:0-3095 GCA_964372745.1 Candidatus Woesearchaeota archaeon | reverse complement strand
CTGGAGAATCTTATGCGTGTATCGATGAAGATGTGTATTCTTTTGATGCTTGTGGAAATGAAGAAGGTATTGAAGAGGATTGTGATTATACTCAAGGAGAATGGTGTGGCGCAGATGCAAATGGGGAAGCAGATTGTGTGAGTACTGATTGTGGAAGTACTTTTAATGGGGTGTATTCTGTAAAAGGTTTCACAACAGATAGAAATTCTCATGATAGCAAGATTGGTGGGCCACGAGAAAATGGAGAAAGCTGGTGTCTCTATGAAAGTCCGGCAGGTGGATATTTTGATAGGCCTGGGTCACAACATTATCGGTCCTTTTGTTATTTTGGGGAAGAAATTATAGAGCCTTGTGAAGACTATAGAGAAAAAGTTTGTATCCAATATCCTTACACTGATTATTTTGAGTATACTATTATGGATCCTTTGCAAGAAACTGATGTATTAGATCCTGTTACTTTCCAAGTTATAGATACAACTTCAGGCTGGCCAGAGGATCCTACTGGAGGTGATAGTTATGATGCGGACTTTCCTGTTGCAGGTTCTGCATGTATTGATAATGGTGTCTATCAAAATCTTGTAAATGCAAATGTGACGACTGTTCCAAAAGGTGGGCAGTTTTGGGGAGAGAGTACTGAGTTAGCAGACACTTGTGCTGTGGCGAATTTACAGTGCCCTGTTACTTTTGCACATGAGACACGATTTGGTCTCTGGAAATGTATTTATAATTGTCAATGTCTTACACCACAATGGACTGATCAAGCTGCAGGTTGGTGTGCTTCACGAGGAGATTGTGGTGCAAAATTAAATCTTGTTGGAGATTATGTGGGTGATGCTTTTTATATTACTCGTTCTCAAGATAATGTTTCGAATATGGCTGGGGTTGTTGGGCAGGATGTGACGCAAGATGAGGATATTACTCAGAATGGGGCTATTGTCGGGTTTGATGAAGGGTGTTCTGATGAGTTTTCTGTTGCAGGGGATAATGAAGATTGTATTCAATCTTGTTCTTGGTTAGAGTATCAAAAAAGTTCTTCAGGATGTACTTTTATTGATGCTTTGCGTGATGAAATGTTTAGTAAATTAGATGATAGTACGGGGGGAAATTATGGTGTGTATGGGGGGCTTGTTGGTTTTTCTCAAGCGATTGCTTCTGCGAGTGCCCAAGAAGGGTATAAAACTTTTTCTGAAAAACATTCTGGTTGGATTGTTGCTGCAGCCGGTGTGACTGCACTTCTTGTTACTGTTGGTGTCGCTTCTATTATTGCTACTGCTGCTGCTGTTACTGCTGCTGCTGCTGTTTCTGGTGCTGCTGCTGCTGCTGCTGTTACTGCTAGTCTTGCTGCTGCAAGTTATGGCGGAATCCTTACTGGTTTATTAAGTGGTGCTGCAGCTTCTGCGACTGTTCCATTTTTTGGATGGATTGTTGCTGCAATTATTCTTGTTGTTGTTGCAATTACCTATTTAATTGCAGGTGGTGGAGAATCAACGACAGTCACTATCTCTTCTAACTGTCAACCATGGATTGCTCCTGCTGGAACAGAGGATTGTGAGCTTTGTGATATTGCTGTTTCTCAGGGTGGACTTGCAATGGATGATGGGATAGGAAATATTATTACAGGGTGGGAATGTACTGAGTACAAATGTAAATCTTTAGGAAGTAGTTGTTCTTACATCCCAGAAAATCAAGGAACGACAAGGCCTAAATGTGTGGGTATTGATGCAGACGATGTGAATCATCCTTATATCCAAAGTTTTATGGTTGATGTTTCCGATACGATGAATAATGAAGGATTAGAAGATACTGATGGTTATGTGACAAGTAATTCTGATTATACTTTTGCAGCTGATACTTATTTGAAGTTTAATCAAAAAGTGGATCCTTATCAATATGTCACTTTTGGAATTGAACTTGATGAGCCTGGACAGTGTAAAATACAGCAAGGAGAGTTGCCAACCGATTATTTTAGTATGGCAGAGTTTTTTCCAGACAGTTATATAGACTATCAACATAATCAAACATGGATCTTAACGCCCGATGAAAAGTTTGTGTTTTATATTCGATGTTGGGATCGAGCACGAGATGATGGAAATACTCATGAGCATAATTTCCAAGTAGAAATTGAAACTGATGATGGGCCAGATATTACTCCTCCAAGTATTGAAGCAACGAGTATAAAGAATGGTGCCTATGTTCCTGCTGGAGTCAATGATACCATGTTGAGTATTTACATTGATGAACCTGCACAATGTAAGTGGTCCATGGTTGATCAAGAGTATAGTTTGATGGAGAGTTATTTTGCTTGTGCTGGTATACCTACTACTGAAAGTGCATACTTTGATAATGAATGTGTGACTGCATTGAATGTGACGCAAGAAACAAATTATTATTATTTTGCTTGTCAGGATGGTGCTGATCCACCTAATGCTAATTCAGAAAATTATCCTTTCACACTTCTTGCAACTGGGCCTTTGAACATTGAATCTGTTTCTCCTTCTGGAACACTTTATACAGATTATACCACTCTTGCTGTGCAAACATCTGGTGGGCCAGAAAGTGGAAAAGCTGTGTGTTCTTATGATGGTATAGAGTTTTATACTACCAATAGTTCGTATCATCAACAAACTTTAGAAGATCTGTCTGCAGGCTTGTATGATTATGATATCTTTTGTCAAGATGTTGCAGGAAATCAAAATACATCTCGTATTAGTTTTACTATTGATGTTGATCTTGTTCCCCCAGAACTTATATCCATCTATAAACAAGATTTGGCTGTGTATTTTGGTTTAGATGAGATTACTTCTTGTGAATATTATTTTGAGGATTTTGATTATGGTTCAGGAACAGATATTTTTAGTTCGAGTACTGCTGGATCTTTTGCTATTACTGATGTGAAAGAATATTATCTTGCATGTGAAGATATTTTTGGAAATCAAGGGAGCTGGATTGTGCAGGTGTGATGTTGTGTCATATAACAGAAAAGTTTAAATAGATGGTTGTTGTTGTATAATATAACATGATCACAAAAAGCCAAATACTCGTTTTTAAGGATTCTGCAGAGACTTTGTTTCAGAAGAAGGATTATACTTCGGCAA
>CAYJSK010000130.1:0-3146 GCA_964372745.1 Candidatus Woesearchaeota archaeon | reverse complement strand
CAGGTATATTTTTCATATTTTATTCCTCTGAGTTAAAAGCTCTGCACGTGTAACTCTACCTGATAGATCAACAACTCCTAAGTCTTTAATAAGATAGGAATAAGAAGGAATAAAAGGTGTTTCATCTGTAATAATAGCTAAAAGAGGTCTATGGGAAAAATAATGAGCAAGAGCTCGGTGATGCCCTCCATCAGCACGTTCTTTGTCCTGTGGATCTCTGGGGATCTTATCAAGAGTATATCCTCTATTTCTAATCTTACGAACAAACAATGGCGAAAAAATTTCTCCAGCATCTAAAGCTCTCATAAAAGAATCAACTTTATCAAAGAATTTATATTTTTCCCAACCATACAAATCTACAGCATGAAGATCCAAATAAACAGAATTCATCTATACACCTTCCCTATAACAGACTTCTTCTGAAAAAAAGCACCTTGTTGAAACTCATTTTCCGGAAGAAAAATACTCTCCTTCTTTATATCTGCAGCAAAAAAATAAGGACTTCCTTGAACTTCACCAACAAGCTCACAAAGAAGTGGCTTTCCTCGAATCCAATGAGCAAAGGCTCTATGATGCCCTCCCTCAGATCTTCTCCCTCTACGATAATCTAGACCATGTTTCTCTATAAAATACACTGGTGTAGGAGAACTTTTTCGGGAAAAGAATCCTTTCTGAGGATGTACAAGAAGCACACGCACAGCTGGAAAAGTATCTCCTGCATCAATACCCTGGTCAATACTTCGAAGAATATAGGGATTCCTCTCTCTTTCAAAGCCAAAAATTTCTTCTTTATTCAAATTTAAATGGAAAAAAGTCATTGTTCTTCCCCCATAAGAATCACTATTTCTTCTAACTTGCGATTAAGATATTCACTTTCTACCTTATTTCCATATTCACCAATTACTCTTCTTGCTGCAGAGAAATTTCCTGCTTTGTAATAGAGTACTATAGCACCTACAATAAATGCTGCAAAAGGTTCAAACACAAACTTCTCACTTGGAATAAGGCGCAGGGCTTCCTCATTTAATACAGCTGCTCGTTCATTTAATTTTCTACAAAGACTTGGATCAATATTTTGTAATCTTTCTGCTTCCATTGCAAGAAGTTCAGACTCTTCATACAACTCTCCCCATCTCCCATAGTGTTTAAGTCTTCCAAACATTTATTTTCCTCCCTCAAGTACAACTTTCAGAGCATTTTTGACCCACCATGCTTTTGTTAAACAAGGAACGAGATTTTTACCATAATCCTCTAAAATTTTATTTCGTAAACTCTCTGCCGTATCATTTTCTCTCTTATGTTCCCACATCCATTGGGGGATACCTCCAGCTACTAAGCTGACATATGCTGTTCTCGCTTCTCTCTCAAACTGGACAAGTTCTTCCCCTCCTTGGCTGATGTCAGGGAATTCATAGGAACGAACAAAAGCGACTGGATCAACTGTATTTTTTGTTGATGCCATTGGAACTATTTCGGTAGGTTTACCAGGAAAGTACGTTTCATGTTCAGCAAGCTCCAGTCCTTGAATAGCAGCTCCATTGTATTCTAATAGTACAAAATCATCAAAGGGATAAAGTGAATGTACATCAGATAGACGAGAACGCATACATGGTTTTAGTAGTGATATTTTAGGTAGCGTCTCAAGTACCCACCCTACTGAAAACGCTGCAACACGAGCAAAACTCCCATACACAAAATATACTTCATACAACCCATGATCGGTACCAAAGGAATCCTGGATAGCAACATAACGAGGATCCAGTTCTGAATAAGGCTTTAAGCCTTCTCTTACAATCTTATCAACACTGTCTTTCTTGGTTACATGGAATAATCTTTGTGGTTGTGTCATTTTTTCTTCTCCACCCACTCACGAAGAGCATACTCAATAACATGACTCCTATTTCGAAAAACTCTTCCATCTACTCTTTTCTCTAGTTGAGCAACAATATCTTTTTCTACGGTAACAGAAAGTTTTTGTTTCATCCTACTTTATCCGCGAAAGTCCTCCTTTATATACTTTCCTTCTGTAACTACTAGGGAGTTAGCCACAAAAAAGAGAAATTTGAAATAGTTATACTCTGGTATTACTTTTATAAGTATGGAAGCAATACCAGCAAGATTAACACAGAAACTCATTCAAGAAATGGATCTCTTAATCAAAGAGGGGTGGTATGCTAATCGTTCTGAAATGATTCGTGAAAGAATAAAAAGAATGAAAGCAGAACGCTTAGAAGCTGCAATCAAAGCTGATGTTCATTGGGGCTTATATGGAAAAGATTAAAACAGTAGTTTCAGATACAGGCTCATTAATTCATCTCCTAGAAATAGAACAGTTGCATCTTCTAGATCAAATATCCTCGATTCTACTAACAAGCTAAGTGTTAGAAGAGTGTCATAGGGAATTACAATAAAAAGTAAAGAAGCGGAAGAATTTTTCTGTAGTTTTTTTAGATTCTTCGAGTAAAGATTTCACGAAATATTGTATGGAAGTGTATGAGCTAGATCTTGGTGAAGCAACAGTGCTTGCACTAGCAAAACAAGAAAATATCAGAATAATACTCACAGATGATCTTGAAGCACGAGAAGTAGCATTATCACTAGGGTTTATACCTCATGGATCTTTGGGAATAGTTTTACGTGCCTTAAGAATAAAAAGGATAGATAAGAAAAAAGCAAAAGAAATAGTAGAAAGCTTAGAGAAAAATTCTAGTTTATTCCTGAGCAAGGATCTTGTTTTGTATATACATAAAGAAATAGATGCTTATAAAAAAAACTAACAAACCCTATACTTCTCCACAAAACATTCTTTCACATCCTTCACTTCAAAGAATTTGTTCAAAAAATCTTTAATAACTTGATAAGGGTATTTCGCTGTAATCTTCTCTCCAGAACTTCTTCCATAGACAATAGGATGATAAAATTGTTTACTATCAATAGTAGAAAGAAACTCTAATGAAGGACTCAAGGCATAATCATTTCCAATACGAGTTAAATATCCTTTTTTCACTAAAACATCCATACTCTGATAGAGATCTGAAAACTGCATCCCAGATTTCGCAAACAATTCCGGCCCTTTCATTTCCCGACCTACCTTCAGAGCAAACTTCAACACAAGTTCCTGCTAAAAAATCACTTCTTCAAAATGC
>CAYJSK010000129.1:0-3175 GCA_964372745.1 Candidatus Woesearchaeota archaeon | reverse complement strand
TCCTTGTACCGTTTCATATCTTCTTCTCGTACAGAAGCCTTTACTCTATCAAGAGCTTTTTCAAAATGCTCCATACTAACTTCAGTCGCATTCACACTCTCACGTAAAGCAATCATCGCAGCTTCTCTACAAAGAGCCTCAATATCACTACCTACAAAGTTAGGTGTTTTACTGACAAGCACTTTAAGATTCACACTCTTCCCTAGGAGAACTTTCTTATCATATCGAGGATCCTTTTCTCTCTCTTTCAAATCTTTAATTTCTTTATCTTTTGTATACAACTTAAAAACTTCCATTCGCGATTTCTCATCAGGCAAAGGTGTAAGCAGTATCCTATCAAATCTTCCTGGTCGTAACAATGCAGGGTCTAAAATATCAGGCCTATTAGTTGCTGCAATCACCACAACATCTCGCAACTCTTCAAGCCCATCAATCTCTGTAAGTAAGGTATTCACCATTCGTTCAGTAACATTATTTCCAGTACTCATTCCTCTTCGTGCTGCAATCGCATCAATCTCATCAAAAAATATCACAGTCGGTGCAACTTGTCGAGCCTTCTTAAAAATTTCTCTCAACCCTTTTTCACTTTCACCTACAAACATATTCAAAAGCTCAGGCCCCTTAACTAAAATAAAATTTGCTTCAGACTCTTTTGCAACAGCTTTCGCTAATAATGTTTTTCCACAACCAGGTGGCCCATAAAGAAGTATCCCGCGTGGTGCACGAATACCCATCTGCTTAAACCTTTGAGGATATTTCATAGGCCATTCTACTGCTTCTTTCAAATCTTCTTTTATTTCATCCAATCCACCAATATCAGTCCAGTGAACATTAGGTATTTCTACAAGGACTTCTCGCATTCCTGAAGGCGCAACAACCTTCATCCCCTCTTCAAAATCAGAATCAGCAATAACAAGTTTATCTAAAACTTCTTTAGAGATAGGTTGATTCTCTTTCAAATCAATATCAGGAAGAACTCTTCGAATAACACTTATTGCAGCCTCCTTACACAATGCGGCAAGATCTGCTCCTACAAAGCCATGCGTTCGATCCGCCCATTTTTTCAAATTCACATCTTTATTCAGAGGCATATTTCGTGTATGTATTTTCAGCACATTCAACCTTCCTTCCTTGGAAGGCACTCCAATAACAATCTCTCTATCAAATCGTCCCGGTCTTCGTAACGCAGGATCTATAGAATTAGGCCTATTGGTCGCAGCAATTACCACAACCTTCCCCCGTTCATGCATTCCATCCATAGTCGCAAGCAATTGTGCAACCATCCTCTTTTCTACTTCCCCATAACTTTCTTCTCTTTTAGAAGCAATAGCATCAATTTCATCAATAAAAAGAATTGAAGGCGCCTTTTTTTCCGCCTCTTCAAATTTCTCTCTAATTTTTTTCTCTGCTTCTCCCACAAACTTAGACACAACTTCCGGTCCATTAATCAAAAGGAAACTCGCATCAGATTCATTTGCAACAGCTTTTGCAAGAAGAGTCTTCCCACATCCTGGTGGTCCATGAAGAAGTATTCCTTTAGGAGGTTCAATTCCCAATCGTTCAAACAACTCTGGATGCTTCAATGGCAACTCTACCATCTCTCTCACTTTTTTAATCTCTTCACTTAAGCCGCCAATATCCTCATAAGAAATATACGATGCTTTTTCTTCAAGAACCTCAACAGCTTTTGTACTAAATTTCAAATCAGTATTCTCAGTAATAACTAAAGCACTTTTGGGAAACCCATCAGCAACAACAAAACGCAAACCAGCAATCCCAAAACCCCCCATAAAATCATCTTCAAACATCTGAAACACATCTTCAAAGAAAGGATTATCCGACATGGCACTTCTTCTTCTCCTCGTCCCGCCCAAAGCTAGAATATCCCCTTTCAGCACTGCCCTTCCTAAAAGGCCTCGTTTAAACATATTTGGATCAACTTTAATAGTAACTCCTTTTTGTGCAGGAGCAATGGTCACAGTCTTCGCTTCCTTCACAAGAGCCCTTCGTACCTTCACTACTTCTCCAATACCTGTCTTCGCATTCCTTCGTACAATTCCATCCATACGAATAACAGTCTGTCCAATATCAGTAGGATATGCTCTATCAACAATTCCAACAGTCTTTCTTCCCCCTTCAATTTCTACAATATCTCCGACACGAACACCTATCTCACGCATGGTCTCAGTATCAATACGAACCACACCTTTATAGGCTTCTTCTTGCAAAGCCTCCATAACCTTCAATGTAACTTCATTCATGCTAAATTCTTCCATTTTGATCCTCTTAATAAAGCTTTTCTTAAGCAAAAACAAAGAACTAAGGATTCTTAAAGCTTAGGATTCTAAATTTTCTATACAAGATACTGTAAAGTTATGATTGTAATCTCCTGATTGTAATATTCTCCATAGTGACTGACAAGTTCCGTCTTGATTTTCAAAAGGTGTTAAAATTTTCCTGTGGAGCACATGGAGATAATACCCTATAGAAGGTTGAAGATATAAAAGAGATTATACTCCGGAAAAAAATCAAAAATTCTCTAGACTATCTATAAGAAAGTTGACAGTCACTCTCAATAAAAAGATTTATATAGTACAAAGGTGATACTCAATCATATGAATGAAATTCCACAAATACTTGAGAAAACGGAAAAAGTGATGTATGCTGGAAACCCAGAATATATCCCCTTTATAATTCCCAAGTTTATTGGAAGTATTTTTGTTACTGCTTTATTAATGTTCATTGGAGGCCCCTATTTAACAGCTTACTTTGGATCCTTCTTTTTTTCTTTAGCTGCTGGGATTATTATTCTCGTTATAGGAATCATTACAAGTCACCTATCATATACCACAACATACTATACAATTACAAACAAGAGAGCAATAATTCAATCAGGAATTATAGGAAGGGATTTTAAATCAATTGAGTTTGACAAAATGCAAAACATTTCTGTTAATGTAGGTCTCTTAGGAGTAATTTTTAAAGTAGGAGATATAAGAATATTTACAGGTGAGATGGAATCAACTGGGAGAAAAGACGACTCAGGAATGCGAGCAAAATACGATCTTTTTAAGTCTATCACTTCGCCTCAAGAAGTTTTAAAAAAGCTCCAGACACACTTATCAAAGAGAAAAGAAAAACTAAGGTAAATTTATTCTAGATCAAAAGCTATCCC
>CAYJSK010000128.1:0-3177 GCA_964372745.1 Candidatus Woesearchaeota archaeon | reverse complement strand
GTGTTTCTTTTTTATAGTCTGTAGGAAAAGGCATTGCTTGTGTTTTTTCTTCAATGATTTTAAGAAGAATATCTTTTTGTTCTTTTGTTGCTGGTTTAATATTGTCTCCAGTTTTTGGTTTTTTAGAGTTTTTGAACATTTCATAGAAAAGAATCACTGCAGTTTGGGAGACATTCATGGTTGGATATTTTTTTGAAGAAGGGATGGTGACAATGATATCACAGCTTTCTAATTCTTCGTTGTTTAAGCCATGGTCTTCTCTCCCTAAAAGAAGGCCTACTTTTCCTTTGATGTGTATTTTTGCTAAAGCCTCTGGTGTTAGAGGTGTTCTATTGAGGTTATAGTCTGTGCCTACAATTGCTGTTGTACCGATCAAGATGTCGTAGTCTAATTCTTTGATGATTTTTGCATTCTGAAGAATCTCTTTTGCGTGACATGCTCGATCAAGAGCTTCTTTACTGAGATGGTTACATTGTGGGTTGAGGAGCACTAAAGATGCGAGATCAAAGTTTTTCATTGCTCGTGCTATTGCACCAATGTTTCCAGGATTTTTTGATTCTTGAAGGATGATGTCCATGTTTTTCTCACTTTTGCAATTTGTGATAAATTGTCTCTAGAAAATCAATCACTCTTTCTGCATAGTCTTTCTCAAATCGTTTTCCATAATACAAAATGCCATTTCTAAAATATCGTAATTGATCGAGAAACTCAAGTTCTTTTTCAGTAAGAAAAATATTTCTGGCATAAGAAACTTCAGATTCATGTGCACCAGTACCAGAGGCATAATAACCCTTCATAAGCATTTTTGCTCGAATATTAAAGAGTATAATGTTATAACAGGATTCAACATACTCATTTGCATTATCATCATCAATACTCATAACTTTTATTGTTCTCTTCAAAAGAGTATACTTTCTATTGGACTCCATAAAAAGATTCTCTGCTCTTTGTATATCTGGAGTGACCTTCCTTATTATCCCTTCTTGAATATACTCTTCAAAAGACTTTATTCTTTTCATAGCTCAACACTTCCAGCAAGAATAATCCCATTTAAAATATTATTCTTTAAATTCTTATGAATATCCTTCCAAGAACTATAAAAGTTTATGTTTATTTCTCTTTTAACGAGCTTTTCAAATGGATCTAAATTCAAGACTTTATCTTTTCCTCCAATAATTGCGATATCTATGTCTGAGCTGTATATATCTTCTCCTCGTGCATAGGATCCAAATAAAATTATGGTTGTACCAGGAAAATTATTCTCCAGAAAATCTGATATGCCTGAGACATAAATCATTCTCAAATTCTCTACTCTTTTTAGTTCTATTGCTTTATAGTTTTCCCTATTAAATTTGACAAAATTTATTGTTTTTGTTTTTTTTACTTTTACAAGATCTTTTTCTACAAGAAGTTTTACTGTATTTCCGATTGCTGTAGGAGATACTTTGAGCATCTGAGCAATCTCTCTCTGACTAAATTCTTCTCCTGTTTTTATACAGAAGTAAGATAATAATTCCAGTTCAAGTATAGTAAATTTAAGTTTATATATGTCCATTTTAGTTTGTATATATCTACTAAAGTTTATAAGCCTTTCTTTTTAGAATGCCACAGTATTAATATCCTTAAAATTTAGAAAAAGTGGGCGAAATTCTAGAAATGCATTGCTATGGCATCAATGGATCCGAGAGTGGCAATAGTTTGTTTAGCCTCAATTAGGGTTTCTCCCCAGCTTTCTACGAGCCATTTATAGTCATGTATTACACCTTTAGTCGTTACTCTTTGTATGATGCTTTCTACTGGATCTTCGTCAAACACTCTTTCATCAAATGTTTTTTTCGTTTTCCAAAAGGGATCACTATAAGCTCTACTCACTTCAAGAGTTCTTTCTCGACTTCTCCCTATAATTGTCAACCTTTTTGCTTTTCTTTCAAGTTGTTTTCCAAAGTAGAGCCCATCCCTGAGAAATTCCTTTTTCAGTTCTAGAAGCCCTTCCAAACATTCCTCATCTATAAATCCTGAAAAGCACTCTGAGATAATCAATAGTGTTCCCCCTTCTTTCACTGCTCTTCCCATTTCTTTCATCTTTCTTTCCGGTTCAATAATAATCCTATCATCATAGTTTCTTTTTTTTACAGAACGGCAGTATGGGACATTATGCCAAGAACCCCACAAATATACTAAGTCAAACTCTCTGCCCCTCAATTCACTTTTTTCTCCACTGAGGAATCCAACATCTCCTAGATATTCTTCTACTCCTTCTCTACTATACACTCTTCTTGGGTGAAAATCTTCTTCTGTTTTTCTCTTTTTCTGTTCGCCAAATTGTTCTTCCCAATCTAGAGAAACTGTTGATACTCGAGCTGCTAGACTTGCATATGCTTTGGTGGGAAGAGGATTTCTTCCAGGTCCTATTTCAAGATAGTCTCCAACTGGAATAGCTAAAATCTGATTTAATCCTTCACAAACAGTATGAACATTCTTTTCTTTTGTATATGTTCTAGGGAATCCTACTTTTTTGCTATCCTCATTTTCAAAATAGTGAAAAGGATTTCCTGTTTTTTCGTTAATAACTCTTATTTCCATAGAATTCATTTTTAGGCTAATATTTAAAAAGCTTGTTATTCTTCCTTCTAAGAATGTTTATTGATGTACACACACACCTCACGGATAAAGCGTTTGATACTGATAGGAAAGAAGTTATTGAAAGATCTGCTTGTGTTGCATTGGTGAATAATGGGTATACGCCTGAAGATAATAGAGCTACTTTAGCTTTAGCAAAAAAGTTCCCTTTAGTAAAGCCTGCTTTGGGTCTCCATCCCAGTGAGACTTCTGTATTATCACAGAAAGAAATTGATGCAGAGATAGAATGGATTACAAAGCAAAAACCTGTTGCTATAGGAGAAATAGGTTTAGATTTTACCCATGATGGACAAGAAAAACAAATTCTTTCTTTCCAAAAACTGATTAGACTAGCATTAAAGAAGGATATTCCTATGATTATTCACTCCCGAAAAGCCGAGAAAGAAGTGCTTGATGTTCTTGAAGAGATGAAGGCAAAAAAAGTAATTCTGCATTGTTTTTCTGGTAAAGCAAAACTTGTAGAACGAGCAGAAAAATTAGGATATACTTTTTCTATTCCTCCTATAGTGAATCATTCTCAACAGTTTCAAGATCTTG
>CAYJSK010000127.1:0-3197 GCA_964372745.1 Candidatus Woesearchaeota archaeon | reverse complement strand
ACAAAGCCAAAGAGTGCCATGACAAAGGAATTGATAATCAAGAGCATAGAATTCCTATACAAAGGTTCTTTCCATGCTTCTCGTAAACGTCGTCTCATCTTAAAATCCCACCGTCCCTAAAAAAACATGCATGAACGCAGCAAGGAGAGAAAGCATACAAGCGAGCGACAAAGCCCCTGTAGGAAAAGAGGCAAATTTTTTCTTCACGAGTCTATTCACTATCATGATTATAAAAAATACACAGGGAATGACTAAAATAATAGGAAGATGAAAATGAAAGGCTGAATACACTTCTCCACCATGAGAGAGTGTATAAAAAATACCCTCAAAACTTCTCTTCTCTACGACACTGGAAAGAATAAACATGAGATCAGGAAAGACTGCTCCAAAGAGAGAAGGAAAAAACACTAACAAGGCATAATTGTATCTCTCTTTGAGTTTTTTGCCTAAAAATGGATAGAGTGCAGTTGCAAGAAAAATACCTGCAAGCATATCAATAATGACATTATAAAAAATAAACTCCCTATATGTCCAAAGCCCAGAAAAGATTTCCTGAAGAATCATTTATCCACCTTTACTCTCTGCATAAGGCTTCCACGTTAAATTCCTGAGCCAAGCATGCAAGATTTTCTTTCCATCAACAAAAGGACGCAAGTGAGTATGCCCTGCTCGATGAGTATAGGAAATAGGTACAGAATAAATCGCAAAGTTCATACGTGCCATTTTTGTAATCATTTCCATTTCTAAAGAAAAACCATCAGCCTCAAGATGTTTGGATAATTTCTCCAACACAGGTTTCTTCCATGCAAAATACCCTGTACATACATCAGTGACATTCTCATGATACATGGTACGCACAAGGAAAGTAAACACCCAATTTCCTGCACGATTAAAGGTAGGCATAGAATTCTTGGCAATTTTTCCTGCGAGACGTGAACCAATCACGACATCACAAAAGCCTGCTGCAAGAGGCTCGAGTAAACGAGGCATTTCTTTGGGATCATAGGTATTATCTCCATCAAGCATCACGACAAGGTCGGTATCTTTTGAAATATGGCGAATACCAGAACGAACAGCATAGCCCTTTCCCTGTTTCTTTTCAAAAACAACTTGAGCACCAGAAGCTTTTGCTACTTGAGACGTTTTATCCTTGGAATTATTATCAATGACCAGAATATGTGTTTTGTAGCCTAAGGACTCTAGTTTCTTTCTAGGGATTCTTTTGATGACCTTGGCTATACCCTTTTCTTCATTATAACAAGGGATCATTATAGTGAGTTTTTTCATGGTTTTCCTCTCTTCTTAGAGATTTTTGGACATTTGGAAGTTTATATAGTTTGTGTTTATGTTGTTACTTGCCAGTGGTTTAAATATAGGTTTCTTGGAACAGTAATGGACTTGAAAAATCCAGGTTTTATATACTTTACCTCCCCATTTGAAAAGATTAAACATCATGTATAGAAACTGTGTTTTGCATACACTGTAAATCAAGGCCTAACATATTTGAAAAAAGAGCAAAACGTATACTCTCTGCTTCTTTTTGAGAATCACTTGTTGCATAGCTGGGTATAGCTTGTTTAGATTTCTCTTTTGTTTTTTGAAGGTGCACATAAAGTCAAAAAGGGTCTAAAATAGCCCTTATAGAACTCAAAGGGGGGTGCAATAATTTCTGTATACTACATTACTATTTTTTTACACAAAAACCAAGTAAAGGAGTAGTATCTTAACTTATTGTCCAATAAAGAGGGTCAGTCCATCTTTCAAGTATATTCCTGCCTATATAAGAAGACTGCCAATTTATCCATTGCTTCATATTTTTCCGAGCTGTATGTATCTACTCTATCTTTTACATGGAGGTATATCTTTAAACAAACTTCCTTTGCTGAACCACTACTAGAAAGAACAAATGTTCTTGGTGACCGAGAATCAATTTTTGTAATTATCTCTCTAATCCTATTCTCTACATTATCTGTAGCTTGAATATAAATAACGTTTATTTCAATATCTTTTAAGAAATCGTTAATTTCCATTGTTGTTGCTTCTGGAGTAACCTCATTACTAACTAACATACCAATATATCGACTAAAAAGTCCATTCTGTACAAAGTGAGCTATGTATAATCCTCTTTGGCCGAATTTTGAAACTATTTTTTTTTTGAGAGGATTGAAGTCCATTCTTTTTTTTTCGATATCCCTCAAACCAAGACCTAATAGACAACATAATCTAATATCCTTATCATGTACATAACGTTTGATAAGATCATACTCACTACTCTCACGTTGCTTTTTTACAAGAGAAATATTCACTTCATCTTCAACAAAAAGGAGTTCTTTATTTTTAAACTTTTCAACCCAACTTTTTATTTTCTCTTCACTCCAATCTAAAAGACCTTTAACTACCCCTTCAGTTGCATCAGAAAGTTCAGAAGACATCACCAAATTCCTCCAAGTAAGCAGCTATACTTAGAGCATTATTATCCAGAATAATCGTGCTTCCTGGGAAAATCAACATATTATCTACCTTAACTGCAGAGTTAATGTATCTATCCAGATGTCTCTCTCCGTTCTTTTGAAGAATATATACTCCATCGCTGTCATAGCCTAGTTCTTGTAATAAAAGTAGACGAAATTCATAAGGTATAGTCTTTAACGTTATTAACTCCTTCATATTTCCCCTCCAAATACTTATTAATATTTCTTAACCAGATATAAAAATGTTTCTAAATTTTAGACTTTGTGTAAAGTGTGTGTAATTTATGGCTTTGGACAAAAAGAAAAAATGTTCAGATAATTGGCATAGATATCCAAATTAAAGGCTGTCCGCTCGGAGATGCTTTTACTACTCATTCATTTATCAAAAGATTTGTTCCTTCCAGCAGAGGATTTGTTATTTCAGATGCTAGGGAGCATAATACTTTGATGCTTGTTCTAAGAGAAGTTTTCTACAGGTACCCTCTTTGAGAAGAGCCGCAAATACAATGTTACTATCTACTACGAGAATCATTCATAGTCATGCGCTTTTGCAATTTTTTTAGGACTTGATCTAACTCCAGAACATCTTTTGGTATTTTATCTCATTGAAAAGATTCACGAGGAAAAAGCGGAAATCTTCCGGTTTTTTCGGAAATCCTTCGGGAAAAAAGGCGTAAGCTTTATATTTTGAAATGAATTGTAGAAGAGTAAGACAAAGAGCATTAC
>CAYJSK010000126.1:0-3205 GCA_964372745.1 Candidatus Woesearchaeota archaeon | reverse complement strand
TATACCTTTGTATATTATTCAACAAGGCTTAGGATTACCCATAGTAAGCATTTTTCTTTTTGCGGCCATGCTCCCTGTGCTTTGTTTAGAGTATTATTTTAGTAGGCTTGCTGACAGACTCAAATATAGACAGATGTTTGTTGCTTCAAATATTATTTTAGCAGTGCTTCTTATCCTTGCTTTCTTTGTTCAAAATATTTCTCTTCTCCTTTTCCTCTTTGTCCTTGGAAGTGTTGCTGTTGCAATGCTAGAATCATCTTCAGAAGCATATTTTTTTCTTATTGCACCGAAAAAAAGGATTCAAAAGTACTATAGCATTTACAATACAACTTTAGATGTTTTTTCCATTCTAGGAAAACTGACTATTGCAGGAATTCTTTACTTTCTCTCTTTTCATTACTCTTTTCTTATAGTTGCTCTTCTTTTTCTTGGCATTGCTTATATTGCTACCAAAACTCGAGAAGTTTCTGGAGCAAAGGTTAAATAGGAGGATTCCTTCCTCATCTTATGACATTCGGTATATTAAAAAGCAGAGTTGTTGAGGGTGAAATGGCTCTAAAATTGGAGGAGTCAAATACATATAAGCTTTTTGGAGAGTTTTATGAATCTAAAACGAATGCACAAGGAGGTATGGATTTTCTTTGTACAGAATTAGAGGAATGTCTGTCCAAAAATCCTCCAGGGAATGAATATGGAGACTTGCAAAATTACTCTGACAGAATTGCAGCTATGAATGGGATCAGTGTGCGAAGTCTAAGACGTTCTCGGAAAAGATATATACAAGACACGTATGATTGCTACTTTTTTTATTTTAAGAAAGAGTAAAAACGAAACTCTCTTAAAGGATTTCTCTCTTTATAGTATATGGTTGTCAAACAAGAACTAGGAGATTTTATTGTTGAAGAAGTCTTAGACCTCCAGGTACAAGAAAAAGGGAATTACAGTTATTTTATTCTAGAGAAAAAAAATTGGACCACATTGAAAGCATTGGATACGATTGCTCGGCAATTGCATACAACAGAGAAACGATTTGCTGTTGCTGGGCAAAAGGATAGGAAGGGTATTACGAAACAGTATGTTTCTGCATATCAGGTTCCTCGCGAACAATTGATAAGGGTAAAAATCAAAGATATACATATTCATTTCTTAGGATATGGTGATAAAGCTATAGCACTTGGACAACTACGAGGAAATCGATTTCATATTGTTGCACGAGAACTGGAAAAACCATTGCGAAGGATTGAAACTGTACCTAATTATTTTGATGAACAACGATTTGGAGGATATAGGCCAAATATGCATATCATTGGAAAAAAAATCCTCTTTGGTGACTATGAAGAAGCAGTGAAGTTGTATATTCTCTATCCTTTTCCAGGTGAAACAGAAGATTATGTTGCTGCACGCATGTGGATGGAAAAGCACTGGGGAGAATGGAAACTAGAGATGTTTCCACGCTATTTATTTAATGAACGAAAACTGGTACAATATCTTGCATCTCATCCCAAAGACTTTAAAGGTGCATTACAATCTTTACCGAGGCAACTCTTTACTTTGTTTACACAAGCTTACCAAAGTTATCTCTTTAATGTGTCTCTTTCTCGTTATATAAAAAAAGAGTTTAAACATTCTTATGAAGTTTCTTATGTTTTAGGAACATTGACCTTTGTTGATACATACAAAGATCTTGATTGGCCTCTGGTGGGATATAAAAGCCAGCTACTTGGTGATATTAAAGACATTGTTGAAGGTCTGATGAAGGAAGAAGGCATTTGGTACGAAACCTTCCACAGTGAAATTGCTGCATGTGCTTCTGAAGGACTTACACGAAAAGCATTTTTAAAAGTTGAAGATTTTTCTCTTGGGGAATATAAAGAGGGTGTGCAAGAAGTTTCTTTTTTTCTCCCTAAAGGGTGTTACGCGACCATGGTGATGAAGGTTTTGGAAGCTTAAAGAGGGTAAGCATTTCTTGCAATTCTAATGGGAAGTTCTTGACGATCAAAGGATTTCCTTCCACCTTCAGTACTATATTTGTTTCCAGTTTGAAGAATAATATTCTGCCCTTCTATCCCTGCATAGGTTCCTTCAAAGGTATAACCATCTATCTTTACACCATAGACTCTACCTTCAGTTAAAGCTACCCTCGTTCTTTGAATGATGTCATCGATAGTCATATCCCTTGAGTTTTACTTTCCTTTTAAAAGAGTTTGGTTGATATTTTCTGCTCTTTTGAGTTCAAAAGCTTTATAAGTGAAGTATATACTGCAGTTGCTATTTGGACAGCTGGACACACGGCAACTGTGCGCGCAGAGCTTATAAAGAGTTGTTCTTAAGGAAAATAAATGATTACTTTTAAAGAAAAAGTAGATAGTAAGAAAGATGTTGAAGGACTTTTGCACCCTATTGTGAAGCAATGGTTCTTCTCACGATTTGCAGAGTTCTCTCTCCCTCAATTATATGGAGTTACTGAAGTGCATGCACGGAATAATATTCTGGTTTCTGCTCCAACTGGGGCAACAAAAACTTTGACAAGTTTCCTTGCAATTCTTAATGAACTTGTTGACTGTGCAGAAAAAGGAATTCTTGAAAAAAAAATTTACGCTGTATATATCAGCCCCCTTAAAGCATTGAATAATGATATCGAAAAAAATCTTTTAGGACCACTAGAGGAAATGGAAAAGATTGCAGGGAAAAAATTGGGGATTCGTGTTTCAGTGAGGACAGGAGATACCACTGCAAATGAAAAACAAAAAATGTTGAAAACGCCACCACATATTTTGATAACGACACCTGAAAGTTTAGCACTGCTTCTTTCCTCTTTAAAATTTTCTGAGCATTTGAAACATGTTGACTGGGCTATTATTGATGAAATTCATAGCATTGCTGAGAGTAAACGAGGCGTACATCTTTCCTTAAGTCTGGAAAGATTGCAGAGACTTTCTGAAGGCATGTGCCGAATAGGTCTTTCTGCGACGATAGCACCATTAGAAACTGTGGCACAATATCTTGTTGGGAATGATAGAGACTGTAAGATTATTGATGTGCAATATTTGAAGAAGAATGATATTCAAGTTATTTCCCCTGTAGAAGACTTTGTCAATGAAAGTTATCCAGATATAGAAAAAAAAACGTATGAACTTTTAGATACACTTATTCAAGAACATAAAACCACTTTGATTTTTACGAATACCAGAGCAGCTACAGAACG
>CAYJSK010000125.1:0-3282 GCA_964372745.1 Candidatus Woesearchaeota archaeon | reverse complement strand
CACAAGGTTTGACACAGGGTCTCAGAACAGATATCAAAACTTTTGTACAAGAAGAAGAGTAAAAAATTTTAAAAAAGAAAAAAATTAAGAAAGAATCACAGGTGAACTTTCACTAAAGGAAATCTCACTTGCATCCATTTCACTTTCCTCTCCTAAAACATCAATCACTGTAACTGTGCCAGAAATCTCAGAGGGTAAGTCTCCATTCCATAAGACATAGACACTTTCTCCATCCACAGTAAAGAGATATTGCCCTTCTTCAAGCACTTCCACACTCTCATAGCCTTCAACAGCTCCTGCCAATGCTTGTAATGTCCCTAAAAATGGTCGTGCCCCTTCTTGTGAGAAATAGGAAGAAGAACTAAGACCAGATCCATCTCCACCAGAGAGATCAATAAAAAATCTTTCCGCTCCATAAGACATCCCCATTACTGAGTACCGCAAGTACCAAGATGCTTGATCTTCAAGAGTGAAGTCTGTTTTTGTCCTATCATCAAGCTCAACATCATTTCCTTTGATATCCTGCATCGTTCCTGTACCAAATTCAGTCACCCAAAGTTTTTTTTCTTCAGCATTATTTTCATCTAGCAGATCTCTAAAAAATATAAGATGCTTCTCCCAAATATCAAGGTTTTCTTCGGGTTCAAATCTCTCTCTATTATAATGAATATTTAGAATATCTGTATATTCCACACCACCAGCAGCAAAGAAATCTTCCCAAAACTGAATGGTATCATCCATTTCTTTTCCAGTAGAGCCTACAATTTCTAAAGCCCCTGCATTTACTACCGTAGCATCAGATTGTTCTTCTTTAATCGTTTCATAACTCATTTTTAGAAGTTCATAATACGTTTGTCCATCACTGAGAGAACCACTACAAGTCCCTTCTACTTCGTTTGCAATTTCCCATAGTGTTATTGGATTTGTAAGACCAGACATATCATCTACACCATCACCATCATATCGCTCTACAGTTGCACGTAGAAAATCCTTGTATGCATCTTCATCAGTAGGATAGCCAGACATATAATCAAAATAAACGAAGTCTATTCCTGAACATGTATCTGGATTGATCTCCTCTAGAGAAGCCCAATTAGAATTGGGATAAATTGTTGCAATATAGTCTACTCCTGCCTCTTGCGCGGCTTCCACTGTTGCATCTGCAAGATCCCAATTATATTCTGCTCCATCACTGGGCTCAATAACATTCCATGAAAAAGCACCAACAACATCCCTATTAGAAGAAAATTGTGTTTGTTTAATTCTGTTTGTATTTTGAGAAAAAGATCTTTTCATCTTTACAAGAAAGTCTTCTCCATTTTCATCCCAAAAACTTGCCCAACCTTCATCCTTTGCTTGTTCTTCCCATTCTTTATTTCCTGCAAAACCTTGAGAAGATTGAAAAGCTAACATCGTTCCAAAAAGATCATACTGTTCTGAAGAAATACTCGTTGTTATATCTGAAGAGCTTGTATCAGAAATAACTTCTTGAACAGGTTGTTGTCCATTCACTCCAGGACCAGGCCCATCAAATTCTGCTCCTGGTGGAGGGTTATCACCTTTAGCAATAGAAGGTTTTTCAGTGGAACATGCATTGAGCATGAGTATGCCTAACAAAAAGAATATCACCATCATTTTCGTTTTCATACTTTTTGAAAAGAAAAAGAACTATTTATAGTTTTGTATGTTACTTACGAGAAATATCTAAGATAAGATGTTCCAATTTTTGCAAATTCCATTTAATAGAATCAGCTTTTTGTCGAATAGGACCGTTTCGTAAATCTAACTGTAAAAACAATCCATAAATTTCTTCAACAACTTTTGTAATGTCCTTTGCACTGTCATATTTGTGTTCAATCACATCTTTCACTGCTTTTCGTAATAATTCTCCGCTAAGATCAGAAAGCCCCATAAGATAGGAATCAATATCTACTTCTAAATCTTTATGTGTAGGAATTTTTTTCTTCTCTAAAAAAGAATAGAAACATGCAGCTTCCACATATTCCTGTATTGCAGTATCTTCAATTCCTGTTTGTGATTCTCTCTTGAGACTTTTGACAAGGGATTGTATTCTTTTTAAATCCGTTTTCTCACTTCTTTGTAAATTATAAATAATTATTTTTGATTCTTTAATAATATCCCGAGAAAGCTGAATAACTTTTTCTCTTCTCTCATCAGCATCTTTCAGTTCTTTTGCTAACTCTTTACTATAATTTTTATCTAACATCAGAACAAAAAGAAAGACTCTGTTTTTAAAGTTATTGTCTCAGCTCAACAGGAACTCTTTGCCAGAGTCGAGTATTTCCCCATTGCATATAAGATATCCCCAGCTCAGGTGTTCCTACATCCATCTTTTGAAGAAGATTTTCTCCCTGTGAAAGAATCTCATTTCCTTTACTATGAAATATTTGAAAACCAGCATCATCACCAGGAGAGTAACTCAAAGTAAATCCTTGTCCCGGATGTGCGTCAAGAAGTCTTCGATGAAGCTTCCCAGCAAGTCCTAAATGAATTTTGGGTTGTTTAATTTTCATCTCTCCATAAAAAACACTTGGTCTTGCATCAAGAGTTTCAAGAGGAGATATCTTGTATTCAACATGTAAAAAAGGAGTATCCACAAAAGTAGAATGGTAACTATCACCCAGTCTTCTTTGTCTTCGTGCTTTATCATTGATTCCATACACTTGTTCTAAAGAATTCCCAATATATTCCATATATGGAGCAAAAAAAGCTTCTACTTGATTTTTGAGTATAAATCTATCATGATGGCCAGAAGGGATAAGGACTGATGTAAGAATTTCAGATTCAGCAGCTTCTTCACAAAGAAGTTTTTTTCTAGGAAATAATTTATCAATCAGTCGCATAAAGCTGTTTCAAAAAGGAACTCTTTAAATACCCTTGGTTGAGATTTTTTTTAACTCTTGGGAGACATAAACTTTTTAAAGGTTATTTTGTGCTCATAACACATGGAACCTTTTGTACATGCACTGATCCCTCTCGCATTTCTCCTAGCTCTTTTTCCTAATCTGGATAAAAAATATGTCTTTACACTTCTTCCCATTGTTTGGATCATTGATTTAGATACCTTCATTGGCCTTCATCGTTTTACTTTCCATAATCTTTTTTTTATTTTAGCTTTAGCATGTATTGCATATTTAATATGGAGAAATAGACTTGCTTTTTTGCTAGCGTTCTATTATGGTTTTTCCCATTTATTGCTAGATTTTGCAATGCCTGGTCCAGCATGGTTCTATCCAGTCATACAAAAAACATTTTATCTTG
>CAYJSK010000124.1:1136-3291 GCA_964372745.1 Candidatus Woesearchaeota archaeon | reverse complement strand
GCTTTCATCACTGCCTGCAGTAAGTTTGAAGAGTTGCTCATCAAAAGAAGAAAGGAGAGAATTCAAGCAAAAGGTGTAGAAAATGTAGAAATTGAAATCACTTTTGATCCTCCATGGGCGCCATCAGAAGAAATCAGAGAGATGCTTGGAGTATAACTTCCTTTTTTTCTTGTAAATAGACATCACTAAGGACAGAACAAGAAATCCTCCAGCAAAAAAATATTAACTCTGATCTTGAAGTAATACTTCAAGAAGTCTGTTCTTGTTTAGAAATTCCTAAAGAAGCAACAGCAATTATAGGGAGTCCACTCTTTACAGATCAAAATGGTAATGAGATTGATATTACTGTATATATATGGGAAAATAACTTTACACAAGTTCAAAAAATAAGTGATTTTATTCGACAGAATCCAATAAGGGCTTCTCAAATGCTCAAGGATTATAGGAAGTTAGCTGCGTAACTCTTTCAAGATTTCTTCACCAATAGCAATATAATTTTTATCCCAAATATCCACATTTTCTTCTTCTGTCATTTCAGCAAATGTTCTTGTAGATTCAGGAAACATTATAATTCTATCCCAATTACGTTCATTACCCTGAATTTTATCTGAAATCTTGATTGGTACCTTAAATATAAAAGTTTTAACTTCACCTGAAGCTTTTGCATAAGCAGCAGCAATTTCAAAATAACCACTCCGATCTTTAATATTGCGCATTAATTCTAATAGTTTCTCAGCAGGCATTGTTTTATCAAAATAACTAGTATAGGGACCTGGAAAACCATTTAAAGCATTAATAAATAAACTGTGATCTTCACGAACAACAGGCACTTTAAATTCTTTAGTAGCTTCTTCAGCTGAATATTTAGCAATTTCCAAGCTAGAATCTGCTTGTATTTCAGGAAAGTTTTTTTCAATATTTTTAACTTCTATACCAAACTTGGAAAATATATTTTTAGCTGCTAAAAGCTTACCTTTATTCTTTGTTAGCAAATAAATTTCTTTTACCATACTATTAGAGCAATAATGATTCTTATTTAAACTTTTCTTTCATTCTTTTCACAAAATATTAATGGGGAATAATTAAAGATTTTAATTACTTTTATCAACCATTTAGAAAAACCCTCTTATTGTCACCTTCGTCTTGTTATAGAGCCCTGCAGCGCTTGAGCACAGGAGCGAAGCGACGAAGAAAAGGAGACAAACTGTAATTTTTTGTACAAAATATTTCTCTTGGCTGTTTATTAATAACTCTCCTCCTTGGTAATAAAACAAAGTGGTGAAGTGAGGAAACAAAAATGCAATATCAAAAAAATACATTACATAAAATCTTACCTATAGGGGTCTCAGCTCTGAGCATAGGATTTGGCGCAAGAGAGGCGCATGCTCAAGAAAAAGATACTCACTGTGAAGATGCAGTTGCAATTGAAGTCTGTGAAGATAGCAACAAAAATGGTCTTTGCGATGGAGATGAAAAGAGAAATACTACAGCTTGGCAAGAAGTTTCTCAGTTATTGTATGGAGATTTCAAAGGCTACCATGAAGAACTGGAGAAACAAAGAGAACTTGCTCTTCAGTTTGCAAAACCTCAAGGAGAAGTCTATCATTGTACATGGGTTAGAAGTCCCGAGTCACTTCGTACAAACATAGAAAACTCTGATACCCAATACGTCACTTTACGTAAGGATAGTAAACAAAATGTCATAGGTTTTGCTGTGCATCAAGAAGCAAATAGAGATGGTATTTATCTTGATAACCTTGCTCTAGTTTATGTTCCAAAAAAACAGATAGAAATGCTTCAGCCTAAGATTCTTGAAAAGGAAGGAAAAGATAACTATATTGCGAGGGAAGAGTTTTTGCGGTACATGGAAGAACAGAGAAAACGTGATTGTACACAAGACCATGCAATTGCTGACCTTGAATCACAAGTCTTTGATGCAGTGCATCTTCCTCTTCGTCCAGAGTGTGGACCATATCTCCCAGCTATGAAGGAAGAAAAGATTGGAGAAATACAAGGGCATTTTTCTCTGGCTTCAAGCTTAGTTACATTTAGTGAACAAAACACAAGCTCTGATCCTGTGCTTCTTGGAGGAGGTATGCGTGTGGAAGCTGATGCTCGTATTCCACTAGGTGAAAAAAATTTTGTATATGTTGAT
>CAYJSK010000124.1:0-1126 GCA_964372745.1 Candidatus Woesearchaeota archaeon | reverse complement strand
TCTACACTGCAGAATATGAAGATGATACGGGAGAATTTTTTGTAAAAGATCTGGATCTTTCTGTAGGCTATGAACGAAAGCTAAGCGATGAGTTTGCTTTGCGTGTTGGAGCAAATGTAGATGTGAAAGACACAGATGCGAGCTATGCAGGAGTGAGTGCAGATGTAACTACAGGACTTGTAGGACCAGAATTAGGATTTACCTATACTAAAGGAAAATTAACTCTTGATGGCTACACAAGTCTTGGTTTTGGAGAAAATAGCACTGATGTTGATCTCCCAGGTGTATCTGCTACAAATGATCCTGTTTTTCAATTCAAACCTGGACTGGATTTAACTTATAAATTAGGTCGAAGACTCAGCTTAGGCGTTTCTACACAGTTTGAGAATAGCTATAGCTCCAGTATCACACAAAATGGGGATTCCGTTTTACGAGATAGCTCACAATTTACTGTTGGTCCAAATTTTTCTTTGCGACTAACTGATAGCATGAGTCTCATTGGCGGTGCGAATTACTCCATTAGGGATACATCAATCGATGGAAGAAATCCTTCCGGAGTCGAAGGTTATGTAGGGCTCCAATTTGAGTTTTAAATGAGTATGTTTCTTTTTTTTAATTCTTTTATTAATTTTTTGTGATTTGTAAAGAGTATTGTCTGGATTCCGAGATTCTTTGCAATGAGAAGATTTTTTTCAGAGTTATCGATAAAAAGAATCTCTTCTGGTTTTTCTTTTGTCATTTGTATAGCTTTGAGAAAAAGTTTTGGTTTATCCTTGAGAGCACCATGTTCAAAAGAGAGTACATAACCCTTAAAATATGCCTGGAAATGAAACTTTTTTTTTGCATAGCTCCACCAGTCTGGAGAATGATCGGAAAGGACATATAAGGGATACTTCTCTCCAAGCACCTTTAGTATTTGTTTCATATGTGGCATTTCTTGAATATATTTTTTAGAAGGTAAAGGAAGAAAGTGTATATAACTCTCTTGAATGCCTGCATCGTTCAAAAAACCTTCCCAGTATTGTTTTTCAGAGATTTTATTTGCTGCATATAATTTCCACCATTTTGCCCGACTTCCCATAACTTTTGTCTAATACATTTTGTACTTTTTGGCCATATCCTTCAT
>CAYJSK010000123.1:0-3356 GCA_964372745.1 Candidatus Woesearchaeota archaeon | reverse complement strand
GATGGGGGGAATATCTCATTCAACTCTTGGTCGAGCAAATACATATTTCTTAATTAATCATGTGTATGAAAAGTTTTTTCTTTTCTTGGTAAAAAAAGCATATAGGAAGGGACTCATTAAAGGTAAATTTGTGGCAATGGATTCAAGTTTTGTACATACTTTTTCAGGCAGACAAGAAGAAGGAAGCGAGGGATGGAATGGCTTCAAAGAAGCGTATGGATTTAAACTCCATCTTCTAATTGATTGCGAAACAAAATTTCCCATAGCTCTTTGTATTACTAATGGATTGGCAAGCGATAATACATTAGCAATTCCATTATTAAAAAGAGCAAAGAGCTATCTTAAAAAATGCGGTTATGTTCTTGCAGACAAAGGCTACGATGATGGTGAAATTATTGACTTTATCGTTAAGGCTTTTTCAGCTAAAGCAGGAATACCCATCAAAAAACACAAGAGGGGTAAAAACTATTCATGGAAAGGAGCATGGAGAAACTTTCAAGTGAAAGCAAAGGGTAGGAGTTTAAAGAAAAGTATTTACAACAGGAGGACTGCTGTTAAAAGAGTTTTCTCTGTTCTTAAAAGAGTATTTAATCTAGGACATGAGGAAGTTAGGGGAATTCTTTCTTTTGCCAAACAGGTCTATCTGACCTTAATTTGTTATATGCTCAAGCTCTTTGACATTGATAAAACAAGCTAAAAGGAGAGTCGTACCTAATTGAAAAAGAGAAGTGAAATAAAGGTTATATTTTTCTATCCGAACCGTCTTCTCTGTCTTTTTCTCTAATTTTTTTAAAGAGTTTTGCTTCTTCTTCCCGCATGATTGTAGCAAATTCATTGTCGGAATGCGAATAGGCAATTGCATCAAGCTGTTCAAAGGTTGAGTCTTTTTTTAAGTATTTTTCTGCTTTGGGAAGATCTTTAAGAAATTCGTAGGGGACTTGATAAAGATTGTATACTTTTTTCTTTTTCCCTTTATCATCAATCTGTACTGTTGGATATCCGCAGGGCCTATGAAAATTAAGATAAGGATTAAAAAATGTTTTGTAATAGTGATTAATGTCATTACAGAAACTTTGGTTGATGTGTTCCCATCCCATATTTTTTCTAATAACGCTTCCATTCTTTGTTTCAGCTAATGCATTATCTCCTGAATGGTATGACCTGCTTTTTGTTTGTTTAATTAAAAGTCTTTGCAATAGTACCGCTACAAGATAATTAATTGTTTCATGTCCTCTATCTGAATGGAAGTTAAAAATATGAAATGGGTATTGAGAAAATATTTCCTTTAATGCAGGCAGCATGCAGGACTCTGATAATTGTGGTACACAAAAAACAATTTCCCATTGGGTGATCTCATCAACAGAGTTTATATGGTATACGTCCTTTTGAGATACGGAATCGATCCTGATTGAGCCTGGTCTGCCAAAGTTTTCCGGTGGTTGTGTCATACCAATTCCAATTTGCCTTGCTTTAGTATGATTTATCCACGAACTTTTGTACATATCGCAATGGCGGAGATTAGTAATATGGGAATGAGAAACACGGGCAATAGTTTGATAATTTTTCTTTTCAAATACTTCAAACTCCCGCCTTAAGATTTCTTTAGTTGCATCTTCAGAAAGACGAAGATGAACTTCATCTGTTTTCTCAAGTAATTTTACATCCATTGTTGTGTAAATTTTATGAGGTTTAATTCTTTTGTATAATGACTTTTTGAGCGATCCTTTTTCCGCTCGAGCTGCTAATTTATACAACCGTTCTTTCTTGTATCCTGTCACTTTCTGAAGGTACCGGAACACAATATGCTTTTCTTTTTTTGGCAAGGTTACATAGAAAAATTTCTTTATTGTTGCGTCGATAAATTGATATTTCTTCTCAATAGATGCATCTTCCAAAGAAAAAGGAATCCCTTGGGAGTCTTTTAAAAAAGTGCTTAATTGTGCAATACTTGCTATGCGCGAATCGTCCATATTAATATTCATTTCACAATTTATTATGACGGTTCGCGTTTCTTTTTAATATCCCTGACTTCTCTTTTTCAATTAGGTAGAGCAATCTTTTCACTTCCCTTTTGGGTTAGGTAAGACTAAGTATTGACAAGAGGCTATAGTTGTGTATAATTATTGTGTATGCAAACACAACGTATCAACATTAGCCTACCCTACGAAATTATTAAACATTTAAATCAGGTTGTTTTAAAAGGGAAAAGGAGCCGCTTTATCGCACGAGCAGTTTCAGAAAAACTCGCAAAAAAAAGAGATATTCAAAAAGAATTAAAAAAAAGTCTTACGGCTAACTATGAGTTTTATAAAAAGGTTGCCAAAGACTGGGAAGTTACCGAAACTGAATCATGGCCAAAATAATCAAACGCGGCGAACTATGGTTAGTTAATCTTGAGCCTGGTTTTGGAAGAGAGATTCATAAAAAAAGGCCAGCGCTTGTCGTTTCTAAAAATTCCATACATCTTGACACTACTCATGTCGTTATCGTTCCCGCTAGCACACAGGTTCCAAACACAGTAGGAATAGAGATGGTTTTAGTAAATAAAAAGGAAGGCTTACAGCAGCAATCAGTGCTGCTTCCTGTATTTATCAGAAGCATTGATCAAGAACGACTAATCAAAAAAATTGGCACAGTAACAAAAACCAAACTCCAAGAGGTTGAAGATGCAATAAAAATTGTTTTGGATTTAACTGATGAAGATTCGTAAAATAACTTGTAACTACCGAGTGAGCATAGTGCATCGAATAGAATTCTCTTTATGCCTGTAGATAACCGCAGTGTCATCTTTATATACCTCAACCATACCACTGTCCGTAAGTTGATTTACAAAATTCCCCTCATCAACCCCTCTTCCAAATATTCTTGCTTCCAAATCTCTCAATTTTTTAAAAATATCATTTTCTTCCTTCTTTCCCGTTGGTAAAAGAAAGGTATCGATATTATATTTTTCAATTATGTGTTTAATAGGAATTTTTCCTCCGAACACTTTATTATACTCCTCAAAAACATAATTACTCTCGGAAGGAAGCACAGTGTTTCCTCTCCAACTTGGCATGCGGCCGTCAATAAAAACTTTTTTTCCTGGCAGCTTCCAAATTAAATACCCTCCCCACCCATAGGTAGAGAATAGTTGTCCGCAAGGCCTATTCTTGGCAAGAAATTCAACGGCTTGTTTTGGATAGGAAGAATAAGAAGATTTTGTTCGTTCAATAATCAATAGTACTTCGATAGTTGCCGCAAGCGCTACACCAATTGCAAAACTAATATATGCTTTTTGGAATCTTTCTTTCCCGCCTTTATAACTATTTGCTTCTTGAGAAAACTTCTCTATTGCCATTATGGTCATTGGAAGC
>CAYJSK010000122.1:0-3404 GCA_964372745.1 Candidatus Woesearchaeota archaeon | reverse complement strand
GCATCAATAATTCCTTTTTCAGAAATCCTGAAGATTGCCTCTCCATCTGCGAGGTAAGGGCTGTCCACAAGCTTTGCAACTCTTGTATCTCCTTTTCCCTTTCGCAGGTAAATTCGTGTTTGGCTATTATGTGTGAGGAAACCATTAGCAAAATAGTTTTCATTTCCCGGCACAGAGAAGTCAAAGAACAGTTGTCCTGGACAATCTTTTACAGAGATTTTTCGTATTTTCTCAAAACGAATTTCCCCCTCAAGCAAAGAAATGAGGAAATTGAGTTCTTTACTCTGTTTTTCTACTTTGACAAGTGCCTCAACAACCTTTTTCAGTTCTCGCAGACCAACATATTCATACGATGCTGATCGAGGCTTCATAAGTGTTGAAGGGTATATCCCAAAGTCTTCTATAAGCTTCCACAAATCTTTTCTTTTGATCGGGCTCATCATCTGTGTATAGCTTTTCTCGCAATGCTCTCTGACTTCTTCAAGTCTTCTTTGTTTATCGCTTGCACTCATACCTATAAGTTCAATATATTTGAGAACAGACTCTCCATCTTCTACGAGCAAATGAAATATTGGGTTCCTCATGTATATCTGTTTTCTCAACAAAGCTCGTATTCCTACTCTATTCAAAAGAAGTTGCACAAGTCGAATAGTATAACTATCTCTTTGGCTCGCACTCACTTTATAGCTATCTTTATCCACAGATCCATCCGCATCAAAGAAGCCCTTCAAAAATGCACAGACATGACTTTGTGGAGATTTACTCACAAGAGAAATCATATGAGAGTCTACTTCTCTGAAGAGCTGCATAATTTCTGTAGAATTGACATCTAGGATAGAACAATTCTTTTTGGGATCTTTTCGAATATGCCCTTCTTTACCAAAGACTTTAACAAACAAAGCATTGTAAGTCTCAAGAACTTCTCTTCTCTCATCTTTGAATCGCAAACTTCGTTCTTCAAAATTCCCATCTCCAATAAAATATCCAAAGAGTTGTGCAAGCTCTATGCTAAGCTCTGTGGGCATCTGTATTTTTTGATGTTTAACAGAATAATAAGGAGACACATGATCCTTAAGTTCTTCTGAAACACCTGATTCAATAAGCCTATCAACATTCTCCGCATTTGTTGGATATCCTTCATTGAGCACTCTTCTTAGTTGTCGAGGAGTAATAGTCAGTTGAGTGCAAAGTTCTTGTCTATTTCCAAGCATTCCTTGTTGGATGAGTTGTACAGGTTGTGCATCAAAGGTAACCATCTCCCTAACTCTAATCTCTGGGAGTGTTTGAACACAACCTTCAATGTGCATAGCCAATCCTTGTGCAAGATATTCTCCTTCTCTGAGATCTTGTGCTTCACACTCGGCAATACCAAAATTTTCCACTTTAAAGAATCTGTGCCCAGGAGAACATTTGATACGGTTAAGAGTCTTAATAGTATACTCTTTGTCTATATCATTTCGCACAACAATGTTTCCAATTTTTGAAGGAACAGTGTGCATCCCCTTTGTAAAGTTTACAGAGCAAACATTTTCTTTATCAAAGATTTCAAACATAGGGACAATAGCACCATCATGCATTTGTATGAGGCTATCTTCTGTCAAACAGTTGTGTCCGACGATGTTCCCTCCAATTGCTGCAGTAGGGTCACCAAAAAAGGTATCTGGTTTTGACATGACTTGGTTCGTGATATACACACAAAGATTTTGAGTATCAGCCAATTTCATCAATGCATGCATGTGTTTGTTAATCTTTTGTTGTCTATCCGCAAGTGTCCCCCGGCCGCAATTATGTACAACAACACTGGAGAGGGCATACGAACTATCTTCCTCAACTTCAAGATTATAGACTAAACCTTTGTAATCTTCTTCATGTATGTTCTGTATGGGCAAGAACGCATAATCCCCTTCAAACCATCCTCTATTGTAGCTATTAGTTCTTGTTTGTGTAATAGGGTGCTCTTCTATTCTCAGATGTTTTGAAAAAGAAGAAAGTTGTTTTCCAAAAGCTTCAATAATATATTTAGGGTTTTCTCTTCCATTTTTATCAACTTGCATACAAGGGATAATTCTCATTCGCAGAAGAATTTGTTTAATCTGCTCAGCAAGAAGCTTTGAAGTCGTATCAAAACGATATCCCCATTTACTTGTTGTCCCATCTCCACTCCAATGGCCTTTGAGTATTTCAGCTTGTTTCTCAATAGGTAAGTTCAGTACCCAAAGGGGCATTTTCTTATTTGGAGCAAGCTTTCCGAAGAGATTTCCAAAAGCTTCTGCAAGGACTTTATGGGAAAATACAATTCTATAAGCATTTCCATGAATGTTAGGTTTATTTGCAGATATACCGAAAACTTCTTTCATAAGCCTTTCAACATCCTGGATATATTCTTTTTCTTTTGTATTGAAGGTAAAAATAACTTGGTGGTCATTGACATGTCCTTCTGCAATGTAGTAGCCAAAAAGTCTTAAAGAGCTCTCATTAATAGGCACTTGGATATCAAGAGCAAGTGGCTCAATTGTTTTTTGCTTTCCTTTGACCCATTGGAAAACTGTCGAAATGGGGATACCGAATTTCTGACTTATTTCAAGCATTTTTCCTTTCCCAGTATCTTTATTATATTCTGTACAAACAGTATCATACATTTCTTTCTCATGGAAGGTATCACACGCTTTGATTTTTCCTTCAGAAAGAGGAAAAGAACTCGTCAAATAGTCTGTCAACAAAAAAAAGTCCTTATCCTTCGTCTCTGTTAAAACTGGGTATGCAAGATAATCTCCTTTTTCAAGAGTTCCAGCCATAATCCAATCCGGACCATATCCTTCAAACAATTTATAGTAGTTTTTTCCTTGAAAAATTTTAGTATAGTTTAGGCTATCTCTGATTGTATACTTGCTTGCATTTTTATACCAAGCGCTTCGTATACTTTTTACTGCAAGGACACTATGGTCTGGGGTCAAGGTAAATGGAGAAAAATATGCTGGTTGAATACGAACAATCTTTCCATCATATTCCTGTTCTTGCGTACTTAAGATCTTTGTAAATCTCCCCTTATGGCTGAGAACTTTTTCTCCTTCTTTATATTCTGTCACATTTTTAATTCTGGGATTTCCTACAACATCCATGTCTGGAGTAATACAAAACTCACTCCTGAAATGTGTCATAAGCGAATCGACAATGACAAGTTTCACTTTCAAACCTTCTTTTGTAATGAGATCTTCAATTTTTTCTGCACACATCATTTGGTGATCTGAATTGAATGCTCGCACCACTTTAATATTTTTTAGAATTGTCAGAGGATCCCAGCCATTATTCTCGCAAATTTCTTTTATTCTTTCTGGCCTAAAAGTGGACTCTGAATCTATCCAAATACTATGACATTGTGGCTGGCCTGCTTCATTAATATCTAA
>CAYJSK010000121.1:0-3452 GCA_964372745.1 Candidatus Woesearchaeota archaeon | reverse complement strand
TAGCTTTTTTCATAAGAAAAATGAGAAAGGGGGGTTATATAAACTAATAGTATTTCTCTTCAAAAATTCGCTTCTGCACATCCATATCTACGATTTTATTTGCCATAAATTTTGCTTGGCGTGTTGCATAATCTATTACATCTTCATAACTCTCCGACTCAGAGATAGGAAGTTCTATATGCGGGATTGCTTTTTCTTTGAGATATTCTTTGATTTTTAGATCTATTTCTTTCTGCCAGGTTCTATCTACAGAGCGGACACCATCTTCAATAAGGCCATAAGGTGAGACAGGAGTTTTAAACAAAAAATTGTAGGTCTTTGCATGATGGAGGACAAACGGCTCCAACCAAGAAGGAATTATTTGTTCTTCTTTTTCATAGGCTTCTTGTGCGTAAACATAGTTATCTACGACACTACGATCACAGAGGACATAATCATAAGTATCTTGATATTCTCTTTCCCATTGTGCTTGTGTTAATATAATCCAATTTTGTGCGAGAACATTTCCATGAGAGCCTTTGAAATAAGGACAAGCCCGAGCAACTTCACGAATAATTGCTACATTCTTTCCTTTTGCCTTTAACACCCCTGCAAGAAAGTAGATTAATGTTGTTTTAAAAGTTCCATGTGATCCGATTACTGCGATTTTCATAACTTGATTCCTCCTGGTCGATGTTTATATGCTGCTAGAGCTGCTAATTCCCAAGGATTAAGATCTAAAGGAGACCTTCCTTCAAAATTAAAGTTTTTAGGATCAAAAGAAGGATGTAATGGAGAACCTTCTGGAACTTGAAAACAATTTGCACACACTGAAAAATACTGCGTTTCTCCTCTGGAAAGAGTTTCCCTTGTATCCCCTACCCTAATATTTCCAAATAATTTATATTTTATGGGATCACCAGACCCATCTATAGCTTGGTTATACATAGCAACAGCACTGTGACAGCTCTCACAATCTCTTCTTCTTCCTAACTCATTCATAAGAACATGGTCTCTTAAATAAGAAACAATTGGAAATGGTACCCCACCAAAATCTGTTTCTAAGGTTACAACATAGGTTGGAATTCCCATTGATCCTAAATGATGAATAACTTCTATTAAAGCACCCACATCTGAAAACATATGCGCTTCATCAATGCCTACAGCCCTCAATCTTTTATAGTCTGGACCATAGATAACAGAGTGAAGTATTGCTTTGGGATTTGTAGGATCAATAAGTAAAGCGTCAATAGACCTGACCTTCCTTCCACGAGAGGTTATAGTTCCCACTCCATCTACTCCTGCGATTTTTTCTGTGTAGAAGCTAAAACTAGTCCTATTTTTTGGTTGTTCATCACTGACTCTTACAGAATTTGCAGGACGAAACGCTAAGAATGGAACGTTTCCTAAACAGTGATCTATTTCCCAATCACTTTTTCCAGTACCCATTACACCACCAAGAGCATGCACCTGCCAATTTCTATATTGACTCATTATATTATCAGATTCATTTTCACAAAAGTGCATTTATAAAAACTTAGCTTGAAAGATATAGAAACTTATTTATAGATATAGAAGTAGAGATATTGCATGAGACTTGTTCTTTTAGGGAAACCACTTTCTGGGAAGGGAACGCAAGCAGAGTTGCTTTCTCAGAAGTTGCATATTCGCACTTTTTCTGTGGGAGAAATCTTACGAAAAGAGATTGAGAAGAAGACAAAACTAGGAAAAAACGCACAAAAATATATGGAAAAAGGGAAGCTTGTGCCAGATAGTATTATTCTGCCTTTAGTGAAGAAATATTTGCCCCAAAAAGGCTTTATCCTTGATGGGTTCCCACGTGATCTTGTACAGGCAGAAGCACTGGAAAAAATGCGAAGTATTGATTTTGTTATTGATGTGCATTGTCCTCAAAGTCTTCTTTTAAAAAGAGCTACATCACGTAGAGAATGTTTAGGCTGTGGGAAAATTTATGGGTTAGAATTTCCAACACAGAAGAAAGGAGTGTGTGATCATTGCCAAGGGAAACTTGTGCAGAGAAAAGATGATAGAGAAAGTACTGTACGGAAAAGGTTGCTGGTGTATGACAAACAAACGAAGCCACTTATTGCATTTTACAAAAAAAAAGGATTGTATAGGAAGGTCTCTGGTCAAAAAGATGTGGCTTTTGTACAAAAACAGATCTTTCAGATCCTTGCTTCCAAAAACAAAAGAATTAAATAGAAAGTTTCCTCAAGTATTTTTATGGCTGAAACAATTGACGTGCAAAAAAAACCTTTATTTGCACAAGAAAATAAAGTAGAACAGAAATCACCCTTCCATACTAAAAAAAAGCTTCTTATTGTTGGAGGTTTAATTCTTTTTATTATCCTTGTTCTAGGGCTCATGTTTTATTTTTTGGGTCAAGAGTATATTACACAAGTTGTTGAAAAAAGTTCTTAATTTTCTTTCTTATTATTTTGAGAAATCAATTTATGGATCTTTTGCTCCATTTTTGTACTTATTGTCTCTGAAAAAAATATGTTCGCCACTTTTTTATCACTGAGGCAATTCAGTTTTTTTCTCTTTATAAATTTTGAGTAGAATTTTTGTTCAAATTTATCTTTTCTACTTTTTCTAACTGTTCATAAATATTTTCTATAAGATCATAGTTTTTTGCTTCTTCTAGACTTACCCAAACATAGTCTGTGAGCTCTTCTTCATTTAGGTTTATTTCACCAGAATCATATTCTGCACATAAACTTACAATAATGGTAGAAAAGCCATTTGGTCTGAGAAGTGCAAGGTTTGATACGTAGCCTATGTTCTTTATGTTCAGATTTGTTTCTTCCTTGATTTCTTTTTTCAGTACTTTTTCAAAAACATCAAACCAATGATCCTGCGTATCTTTTTGTGTAGAGACAAAGTCTGACTGTTGTACTTTACCACCTGGAACACACCATTTATTTGGGAAAATTTTTTCTTTAGGACTTCTCTTACAAAGGAGATATTTCCCATCGTTTTTTCTTATAATACCAGTTACTGCAATATAATGTGCTTTTTCTTTGATCTCATCCATGTTCTTTTAGGATTAAGCAAGCTATTTAAAGAATTCCTCAATTCTTCTTGACGAATGGCATCTTCATTAGTCTCAGGTAAAAAGGTTCGAGAACAAATCCTTCAGTTGTTTTTAGAAAATACTGAATTTCGCTTTGGTGATATAGAAAAGAAGGTTCAGGTACGATCTAACAAACTCTCTTATTACTTAGAAAAAATGCAAAAGGAGGACCTTGTTCAAAAAAAAGGGGAATACTACTTTCTTACTCAAAATGCAGAAAAATCTATCCCTTACTTTCCATCCAAACAAATAATTGGGCCACTTGTTGTTGTGCTCGTTGCAATTGTTTACAAAAATAAAGTTCTCATGATGAAAAGGGCACAAAAACCTTACTTAGGATATTGGGGGCTTATTGGAGGAAGAATGATCCTTGGAG
>CAYJSK010000120.1:0-3485 GCA_964372745.1 Candidatus Woesearchaeota archaeon | reverse complement strand
CAGAAACAAACTGCCAAAACAGTATATGTAATACATCAAAATAATTCTTCCCATAGTCTACATAGGCAAAGAGAACAAGAAATTTCTGGAGAAAAACAATTCTCAAGCATGGAGAAGAAAAAGCTCTTCTTTCTTTAGTACAACAAAAAGAATATGTGCCTGCTACACAAAAAGCAGCTAAGTAAACTTCCAAAGAGCATCGCCAACATAATGAATATTCTTCACAACCTTTCCAGAAATTAATTTCTGCATCTCCTCTCCAGAAAAAAGTGCAACACCAATCATGAGCGGCTTTTTATTATTGACGTCTACTACGACAACAAATTCCTCTTTCTGAATAGCTAAGTCAATCTCTTTCACACCTGGTCTCATAAGGTCTGCTCCACCAATAAGAAATTTCACTGCTCCCATATCTACAACAATCTTCTTCAAAAATTCCTTTTCTTGCAATACTTGTAGTGTAGGAACAAGTTTTTTCTCATAGTAAAAGAAACAGGGCTTTTTATTCACTAGGATAATTTTGTCATCAATAACTTCAACACTATCTTTCTTTGAAACTTCATAAGAATACTGTTCAAGAAGTGTATTCAAATCTTTGCTTCGCATCTGCACTCGTTTCATGAAAAGAGAAGAGAGTGAAGAATTAATAAAAGTATCTCTGAACAAAGTTTTATTAAGTGAAAGCTTTTAGTGAAGAAAATGAAAAAAGCCCTTTGCCTTATCGCTATAGTATTCCTTCTCAACGCATGTACAGTACAAGAAGTGTCTATGAATAAAACGCAGGAATCATTCTGTGGCACATCAACAAAAGATTCTTGTGCAAGTAATAGTGATTGTATTGCAGCTGGCTGTTCTGGACAAATCTGCCAATCCTCTTCTGAAGAACAAGCAATTTCCACCTGTGAGTATAGGGATTGCTACGATGAAACTATCTATGATCTCTCCTGTTCTTGTGTGGAGAATAGCTGCCAGTGGGCATAAGCATTTAAGCTTAGAACACCTATAAAAATGGATGGTAGAATTCTCTCCAAGGGAAAAGTATAAGGAAGTAAAAGAGACTGGAACAGAGCAAACTCCAGAAGAGAATACTTTAAGCTTAGAAGAGCTTCGAGAAAGAGAAGCCATTGAACAAAAAGTAAAGGAAACAGAAAGAAGAGAAAACCTTGAACAACAAGTTGCAGAAGAAGAAACAACAAATGTCTCACAAATAAGTTACGAGCCTTTTGCACAGCAAGGAAACTATGATCTCAAAGAGACACCTGATCTTTTTAATAAACAAAGAGAACTGGAAGAGAAAGAAAAAGAAGAACGTCAAAGAAGATCCTTATTCTAAATTTACTCTTGAGAGAGAAGAGGCCTTTCTAAGAGCAGAATTTCATATGCTTCTTCGAGAAGATCTTTTTCTGTAATCGTATAATGATGAAGTAAGTGAAATCCTTGCACTTCTTTCAAAACCTTTCCATCATGAACTTTCGCTTGAAAAAAATCCCCTCTATACATACCTTGAATAATATACGCAAGAGCAAGTGTATCATTCACCTTAGGGGCAACCTCATGTAGAGGAATACTTCCTTCTCCTGGTTCCTGTCCATTGACAAATCCCAATATACCTAATTGTTCTTTATGTTTTGCATCAAAAGGAATGTTATGTCCCTCAAAAGAATGTAAAAGGATGCCTGCTTCCTTTTTTCGTTTCATCGTATCAAAATACACATTCCAAATATATACTGGTTTCAATCCTTTTGCTTTCAATTCTCTATCCATAATGGCAAGAAAGGAATGGGAGGGTATAGTAACAGTTCTCATTTTTTCTTTGAACCTTTCTTGTCTTTTTCATATTCTAAAAAGTAATAGAGCAGCGCAAAAAGCAATCCAAAAATTCCAGTAAGAATTCCCACGAGAAAAAGAATAATCCACAAAGTATCTCGTTTCTTCAAAGCTTCAATAAACATCCAAAGCCAGAAGATAAAAAGGAGAATACCTAAGGCAAATATCATCAGCATCCAATACAAACCAATGCCCCAAAAAAAGTCCATCATCATAGGGAAAGGGAATGAATTTTAGTATTTAAATCTTTAGTATCTTCGTACATTCGGATCAATACTTGCCCAGTCATAAATGCTTCCGGCATAGTTTTTTGCATGCACAAATCCTTTTTCCTCAACAAATGCTGTTGCCATTGCAGATCTACCACCAGTTCGACAATAAAAGATAACAGTGTCTTCCTTTTGAGGGTGAGGAAAATGATATCTTTCTTGAAAATTTCCTTCAGAGAGTGTAAATGCTTGTTCAATCTCATGCAAAGGAATATTTTTTGCTGTAGGAATCATCCCATACGAAAGCTCTTCTTTTTCTCGCACATCAATCAAGACATACTTTCCTTTATTATCAATCAGCGCTTTCAATTCCTCTCGAGATATGATTTGCATCTCCTTCAAAAAAAGCTCATGGTTTTTAACACTTGTGCATACCAAGGCATACTGCTCATTACTTTTGCAACAGCTCTATCATCACCATCTAGAACATCCTTGAGAAATCCTTTATAGAGTTGCATTTTTTCTTTTTCAGAGTCTAATCGTTCAAGAATCTCATCCGGAGAAAGATAAGTCAGTGAAGGGCTAATCTCAAAAGCAAATTCTTTCCCAAAGACTTTTTTGAACGCATACTCTGTTTTCGGAAGGTGGTAGTTTGAAGTCACCACAAAAAAAGACCTCCAATTTTGTCTCTCAAGAAACTGTTTTGCAAAGTAGGCATTCCCAATGGTATCTTTTGACTTTTCTTCGAGAAAACAATGTTCCCTAGGCATCCCTAATGTCATTGCATAATCTCGCATTGCCTCTGCTTCTGTCTTATCTGGAATGCGTGTAAGTTTATAGGAATATGCTCCACAAAAAAGCATGCGTTGTGCAAAGCCTCTCTTATACAACTCTACTCCTTTTTCAACACGCGACTTTCCAATAAGAGTTAAACTTCCTTGAGGAGTAACTCCAGAACCAAGAACAAGAATACAATCTTTTTGTTGCATAGTTTCTGTAGGTGGAAGAAGAATATAAATGTTACGTTGCTAGACTATCTACTTTTCTTCACACCTTTTCTTTCACAGTAGTGTGCAACAGGACATTTGGAACAAAAAGGAGAGACAGGAACACAAGTATTTTGCCCAAAAGCAACAAGAATATAATTCAATGTATTCCAATATTTTTTGGAAAGTTTTTTTCGAATCTGCATTTCTGTTTCAAGGGGATTTTTCGCTCGAAGATACCCTAATCTATTAAGAATACGCCAGTTATGAATATCTATGCAGACTCCTGGTTTATCATAACCTTCAATAATAACTAAATTCGCAGTCTTCCTTCCCACATTGGGAAACGTAAGAAGCCTATCAATGTCATCAGGAACTTCCCCTTTATATTCATCAAGTAATTTTTGGGAAATAAGAAGAATATTCTTTGCTTTTGTTTTATAAAATCCTGTGGGGTAAATCA
>CAYJSK010000119.1:0-3497 GCA_964372745.1 Candidatus Woesearchaeota archaeon | reverse complement strand
AGGAGGAACGTCGGTCGTGGATGAGTCGTATTTTATGCTGGGACAAAGTTATGATGCGATTGCAAAGATTGCTGGTTTAAGTGAGGAAGAGAAAAAAGGTGCAGAAGAAAAAGCGTTGAGTGCGTATAAATATTTAGTGGATAAAGAAAGTAGTATTGAAAATGCTGGTGAAGCAACAAGACGTGCCCAGGAGTTACAGAATAAGATCCTTAGTGGGAGTTCTTCAACAGGTATTTCTTTAGATGATAATGGGCAGTTTGTGTATGCAGAGCTTGTTTCTGTCTCTCAGTTAGCTCGAGAAGATGGAAGTTCTGCTGTGGTGAGTAAAGATGGAAGTACTGAGACATATTATATAGGTGATGCTTTGTTTTCTTCTTCTGTTACTGAGGGAAAGGATAGTTCTAATTGGTATGTTTCTAGTATTTCTGAGGATTCTGTGCTTGTGAAGAAAAAATATAGCTCCAGTACAAAAACATCCACTGATAGTATTTCTTCTTCTTCATCTGTTGTTATTGGGTCAAGTACGTTTAAATTAAAAAGTGTTTCTTTAAAAAAAGAAGCATATCTTACTATTACTCCTGGAACTGGTGGATCTTTGCGTTCTAAAAATAATTTTTCCATTCATATTCCTATTGAGTACAGAGGTTTAGATTTGAATCCAGATAAATTAGATGATCAAATTGCACAGGCGAAAGCATTGAAAGAAGGTTTAGATAAGATATATACAAGTTTAGAAGAGATTGTGCGAACATGGAATTATGTGTGTTATGTTGTGTGGGCTGCATTGACAGTGAAAAATAGTTTCTTAGATGGGACAGATGCGTCTGTGCGACGTGATGTGATACATGGGGTGGATGATCAAAGTGGGTGGTATGCATATTGTCAAGAGCATTCTGGGTATAAACTAGATTATACTAATTATGATGAATGTATGCTTGCGAATGCACAAGATATTGAGGCAGGAATAGATGCTGCAACACAAGCGAAGGAGTATGTTGAAGATTTAGATGCAGGTGCGTATAATAGTGAGTTGAGTGCTTTGACTAGCGGTTATGGGGATAGTTATGAGGACTGTGTGAAATATGTTGGTGATGATGATGCTTTCCTTGATGAAAAAAGTAAACAGGATCTCTTGTACAATATTAAGTTGCAAGAAAATCTTGCTGGGACTGTTTCTGCTGCTGATCCTTTTGCAGCGTCGGTGAGTACACAAGTGAAATCGTATGGTGGTTATGCTGATAGTGCAGATTTGAAAGCAAAACAAACTGCATGTGGGAAAGCAGTGAGTGCTGCTGATAAAGTGGATACTGAACAGGAAAAGGAAAAAGCTGCGCGAGCTGTTTTTGAAAGAATTTATAATGACGAGTTGCGAAAGGCACAGGCAGGTGGTGAAGATGTTTCTAAGGAAGCTGCTGCTATTCCTGGGGCAAAAGGATTTTTGGCTTTTGATAATGACTATTTATCTGATTCTGGTGATGTTATTGTGTCTATTGGGTATGTGTATGGGAGTTCTAAGACGAGTAAAACTTATACTGTGTATACAGAAGATGGTTCTGTTGATGTAGAAAAATTAACCTATAGTCAATATGAAACTCTTCTAGAGGCTAGAAAAGATGCATTAGATACAAATAGAGATAAAAAGGTTGATCATTCTTCGAAGACAAAGACTTTTGATAGGATTGTAGATGATCTTGAAAAATTAGAGGAAGAGTATAAAGGCAAGAAGGATGGTCTTATGTCTGCAGAAAATGGGCAGCAATTTTATTATAGCGAAGAAAATGGTGTTCATATTTATGTGGGAGAAGATGCCTATGTTTCTGGAGAACCAAATGATCAATATGCATCAGATGCAAAGATAGAGATTTATTCGAATGGAGCATACAAAGGAATGCCGTATTGTTTGCCACATAAAAATGGAAATTTCATTAAATTTATTTCTTACACGAATGCAAATGAAATTGTTGTGATGCAATATTGGAATGTAGGACCTGATGGGCAGCTTTGTACAACAGATGATATACTCCTTGAGCATCAGAGTGAATTGAAGTATCAAACTGCAAGTCCAAGCTATAATAGTCTTGTGACCTATGCAAATTCTTTTGTAAAAAAAGATTATATTGAAGGGCAGCAGATTCCTATCAAAGGGATTTCTACTCCTTCTACGTTTAAAGTAAGTTATGGAAAGTCTCGTACAGTGCAGGAAGGGGCGACTTCAAGTTGTTATGATGTGATGGACCCTGGAGATTGTCGTCTCTTGTTTAATACCTGTGATCCTGTGCTGTGTCCTCCTTCACGATTTAATTTTGGAGGAAGATGGCAAGTGGCTGATGTTATTCAAAGTGGGATTATTGGGTCTGTTGTTCTTCCCCAAGGATCTGGAGATGCCGTTCCTGTGTGTCTCACTGGTGTACTTGCAAGTTTGAGTTTTGCAAAATCTCTTTTAGATGGGTATGTGGAGTGTCTTGAAGCTGCGAAATATGAAGGGGAAACTGTAGGGATTTGTGATAAGCTCTATAGTTTGTACTGGTGTGAGATTGTTGTGCGTGAAGGAGCTGCAATTGTGGATAATAATAAAGATGGAGTATTGGATTTCCTCGCGAATAAAGTCTATGGGAGAGAGGATACAGGAGGAGGAGAGTTCCTTCAAGGAGTACAAGCAGGATTTGAGAATAGTGCAAATTCTTTTTCTTATTTTACCACAGAATATGCACAGTCTGGATTGGCTGCATTCAAAGGGAGATCCATAGAAGAAGTGGGAACTACTATTTGTAAACAAGCAATTTATTCAGAGACTCCTTTCTTTGAAGATTTTATGGCGCAGATCACGACACCAGAAGATCCTAATCAATTTTATGCGACACTGACGATTAAACCCTATGCGCCAAGCCAAAAGACCGCTGCCTACCAAACTTATTATCATATCTATGCTGGAAATAATCCGAATATTGAGAATGTGCTGTATCAAGTCTATTTGAAAAATTCCCTTACCGGAGAACCATTTTATACTACTAGTACGTGTAAGGGTGTTTCTGAAACATTAGATTTAGGAGGAAGCGCAGATGAGACCATTGATTGTCTTGCCCCTGAAGGCTTTGATACTGTGTGTGTGGTGATGAATGGAAAAACCAGTTGTGGATTTGGGTCTGTGAGTACTTCTTTTGGTATGAATTTTTTAAAAGATAGTATTGTTGCAGATGAAGTGATGCGAAAAATTACTTCGGAAAAAGAATGTTATCCTAGTGTGTCTACTGCTTCTCCGAGTGCTGGAAGTCTTACATTGCCCTATAGTTATGGTGAATTGAGTACAGGCATACAAAGAGTGTGTGCTCTCCAAGATCCAGGCTTAGGACAAGGGAGTAGTGGTGATTGGGCTGCTGTGGGGACTTGTGGAGAAGATTCTGAGGGGAGAAGTTTAGGTACCTGTTGGTTGGATACTGAAAGTTTTAGTTTGAAAGATGCGAAACATAGTGAAACAGCAAATGCATATCTTGAACAAA
>CAYJSK010000118.1:0-3514 GCA_964372745.1 Candidatus Woesearchaeota archaeon | reverse complement strand
TTATTCTAAGAATGGGATTATTATTGAAGTGCCTGCTAGTAGGGATTTAGCATTTGATGGTTATACTCTTTCTTCTGATACAAAGTATAGCTTTATTCTTTCAAAATTTGACATCCCTCAGAAGAAAATGTCTCTTTTTTTATTTGATGATTCTGTTCTTATCACCAAGAATAAAATGACAGATGATGATTTTCTTTTGGAATTGAATAATTACACTTTTAATTTGCTTGAAGGGGATACGATTTCTTGGAAGGATGATCTTTTGACTGTTGATTTTGCTCCTTTGGGAGAAGTTAAGGATCAGTGGAGAAATATTTCTATGCCTGATAGTGATAAGATTTTTGGGCAGAGTACTGATGTTGCAGGATATGGGTTTCAAGTTTCTGAAGCAGGGAAAAAATTGCAGATTCAGTTGCATAGTAAAGAAGATTCAAATACAGCTGGAACTCCCAGTCCATTAAAGGTTGGACAGTTGCATGCTTTCACCTTTACTTCAGAGAGTGATGGTTTGACTTTATTGATGGACTTTCCTTATGATATAGATGATATTGCTACTACTGATGTTGATGAATCTCAAACTGATGTTGAAGCATTTCGACTGAATAAGGGTGATGTGCTCACTTTGGATAACTTTGTTCGTGATTCAGAAGCTTCTGATGGTGGTACATATACCGGAACTTTTAAAATTCATGAAGATGGAGAAAAACGAGAGAATGTGATTCTTTGTGGAGACTATTTTGTTGATAGGACAGTGTCTATTACAGAGGATCTTTTGGGGAAGGGGACGGAGATTGTTTTTGATTTAAATCATAGAGGGAAATCAACTGGATTAAAAATTGATTGTGATATTCGTGATTGTCTTTTTCAGGGAAATAGTGAGAGGTCTGGGACTACGCGTTTGCAATGTGGTGATACCCCTCCTTTAGAAATTTCCTATCAGAATTATGCGTTTCCCTTTCAAGGTTTACATTGGAAGATAGGAGAAGATGGTGAAGTTTTGACTTGTGAAAAGAGTGCTTCTTGCGGCTTTCCTTTTTCTACCTTCCTCAATGGTATTGAGACAAAGATTATTTTAGGTGATGATGCTACGGAGACTATCAATACTATACAGGGTTTTGATTCTTTTTCGTGGGTAGGGTATAATAAAGAGGAGGAGACACAGATATATGCATTAGAAGCGGAGAGTTTTAAGGCTGGAGACAGTGTGCAGTTTTATGATCTTGGTGGGAAGCCGCTGTATCTTGCGAGTGGTTCTTTACAGGTGTATGGGAATCAGTTTGCAGTGAAGTTTGAAGATAGTTATCGTTTTCTTCAGGGCAAGGAGAGGATGTTGTTTTCTTCTGATTCAGCTCGTAGAAGTATAGGTGGTCAGGAGTATGTCTATCATCTTTCTTTTGATGAGGATAGTTTGACATCTGTAGATTGTTGTAATACTGCAGATTTTGTTGCTTCAAGTAAATCTACAGGGGTAGATTTGCAGAAGGTTTCTCAGTATGGATGCTTTCAGAAGGAACGAAGAACATATCTTGCTGGGAATACAAGAATGGTGGAATATAGTCCTCACTCTGGGGTTAGTGATGGTTGTAAGCAAGTAGAGAAGGTGGAAGGAGGTCTTGCTGCTGCAGATGGAGGGAGTGCTGCTGTGGGAAGTAAAGAGGCTGCTGCTGCGGTTTTGAGTACTACAGATAATTGTGCTAAGGAACATTCTGGCTGGTCTTGTGCTTGTCCTATGGATTATTATTTTGAGAGTGGTATTAGTAAAGAAAACTGTGATAAAAATAGTGATAACTGTGAAAGAGAGCTTTGTTATGGTAGGGATATTAAGAGCTATTGTTGCAGTCCGACTTTAGCTGCTACATATTCTTCTGTTGCTTCTTCTATAAGGGAAAGGGATGATGGTGCATCTCCTTCTCCTAGAACTGAGAGTGGCTCGGAGGATAGTGATGGTAGTTCTTGTAAAACTCAAAAATATAAATATTCTTGTAGTAGTGACCTTACACAAATCTTAAAGTGTAATGACAAAAAGAAGTTTGAATTAGATATTCAATGTCATGTTAGCCGTTCTTGTACAGTGAACTATGGTTGGGTCTATTGTGAGCTCCCTGATGGTGAATGTCCTACAGGATATTATGCTTGTAGGCATGATGCGGTAAAGGATGGGTCTTCTTCGGGGTTATACTCCTGTAATCCTCAGCAGCAATGGGTGAAAGATTCTGATTGTAATAATTGTGATGGACCAAGCTCAATTATAAGTAAAGATAAAAATGATTTTGCTTGTGATGAGGATACTCCGTCTGATCAAGGTGCTATTACCCCTTCCACTTCTCCTTCATCGAGTACTATTCCTAATGGTATTTTTTATTGGGTTTCTGAGGATGGTTCAATGGATAAAACTGATAATTTATTTGGAAAGGGATTTAGTGATGGACACATTTGTGGTGTTGAAAGTTATTCTTTTATTTTTAGTCAATCAGATTTCTTTTTAGAAGAAAAGGATGATCTTTGGAATGAAATAAGTTTATCCGATTTTCTTCTAAATCCAGCTAGGAAATTAAATCCAAAATGTTATTCTTTTCATACTATTGCAGGTTTTTCTATAGCTTGTGAATCGCAGTATGCAGATGGTTATAATGAGCATACTTGTAATTATCTTGTTGAAAGTCCTTGGGGTATGGATTTATCTCCCCAGGATATTCTCCCTGGGGACATTCCCGATTTGAATAACCTTGGTTCTGATCCAAGTGTGTATTCTACAGGTTCTTCTTCTACAACTCCTTAAAAATAGACCCAGAACCAAGTCCAGGAAGACGAGCATAGCTGGTGAAGAAATAGCCTTTTTCATCCAGATTGAATTCCTTTACTGTTTTACATCTCAAGGAAATACATTCTTGGTATTATGAAGATCTCCTTGCTTGCTCAAAAGAAAACTTATGGAAGCAAGAATTGAAGAGAGAAGGATAGAGCTTTTCTTCCATTTAGAACTCAATAGAGGTATAGTCTAGGAATATACCTTTGTAACAAACACCAGAAATTTTTACCTATGGCCGTAACATATTTGTTCCATATGCCACAAAAAGATTGTATTTCCCCTATTGAAAGTTATAAAAACTAAGAAACTTTTGAACTTCAAAAAAGAGGAGCAGGAATTGAGTATCTGAATTATCCTTTACATCCAACAATAGAACACTTCCTAGGGGTAGCAAAGGCTTATATATCTCTTTTTTTTCTGTGAGGAGATGTTTATACAGTGGAGGTATGCATAATGACAGAAATGGTAGTAGTACGAAGTAAGATTAAAGAAATAGCAGAGGGAATGAATGTTGCTGGAGATTTTGCAGAACACTTAAATGAAGAAGTGGTTGCCTTGATCAAGAAAGCATGTGAACGAGCAAAGGCTAACAAGCGAAGCACGATTCAAGCACGAGATTTATAGTTTTTCTTTTTTTTCTTGTTTGAGTTTGTAGAGGTAAACATTGAGTTCATTCTTCGAGTGGAATACTTCTTCTATATCTTT
>CAYJSK010000117.1:0-3543 GCA_964372745.1 Candidatus Woesearchaeota archaeon | reverse complement strand
TTCTTCTCCCAATTCCTCTAAAGACAATTTCTCTCCTTTCTTAACAGCTTCTTCATATTTACTAAATATGTTATATAACAAATCAAAAGAATAATTTCTATTATCTTTGATTTTATACGAATGCAAATATTCAACTGCCTTCTGTGTTGCAAATCCCTCTTTTTTTGCTAATTCTTCTGTTCTTGCTCTTACAGCAGATAAAAATAAACTTTGTAGATTCTTTTTTTGTTTTTCTTCTAATTTCGGTCCTTGAGTAATTTCTTCTCTCTTTTTTCTATATTCATTATGTTGCCCGCTAGCAACAATATACTGCCGAATTCTTTCCTTTGTATATCCTGCTTCCCTGCCAATCGCATCAAGAGTTAAACCTTTTTCAATCAAAGCATCAATTTCAGGCCTTTGTTTATATGAAATCAAATTATCTGGCAATGTGATATTGTATCTTTGTGCGTATTTCATTACAGCCGCTGGTGTTTTTACTTTCATTCTTAAACACAATTCCTCAAGTGAATTTACTCCCTCGTCTAATGCTTGTTTAAGTGTATTGAGCCTTCTTTCCTTGATTTTTTGTAATGTAATTTTCGCAGTGGAAGCATAAGCCCTCACTGTTCCAACAGCAAGTCCTACATTTTCAGCTATTTTTTCAAAAGAATCTGCACCATTTTCAACAGATTTTCTTATTGCTTCTATTCTTTCGGTTTTTAATCTTCTAGTAGATTGTTTTGGTAAATCAATTCTATACTTACTGCCATAAACATATATACTAGATTTAGCCAAGCCAGTGTCTTGCATAAGTTCTTCAATAGTTTTTGATCCTTTAGCTATTGAATCTTGAATTGCCTGAGCACTTTCTAATTGTGATCTTCTTAATCTTCTTTTATATGAAGGTTCATCCTGTAAAAACTTTTTTTCTTGCTGAAGCTCACTAATTAAATCTCCAGTTTTAACTTCTTCTTTAGGAATATCAATCCCATAAACATTTACGCACATATCAACCAAAACAGGAGACAAATGAACAGTTCTTCCGATATCATCTAAATTTTTATGCCCTTGAGAAACAGCATTTTTAATAGCCTTTTCAGTTGATTCTTCATACATGCCAATAACAGTAACATCTAAACCAAGCTTTTTGGCTATTCTTTTCTCATCTAAGCCTGATGCTCTTAATTCTACAATCTTCAGTATCCTATCTTCTAATTCTGACATTTTCTCTAAAATTAATCTCTAAACGTTATTTATAAACATTTCTATATTGTAATTACTAAAGAGAAGCAACTGTGAAAACTATTGTGGAAGATCTTAAGAAAAGTGGATTTGATGTCTATGCTACAGGAAGTTCTCTTGAAAGAAAAACTTACAATGATGTTGACCTTGTTGTTGTTCCACACCAGCATGTCACGCATAACGACGCTCTCGGAATGTTAGATCACATCATAGAGCAGCACGGTGGAAAAGAGAGAAGCTTGAAAGTTACTGATTTTGATCAAAAAAAAGCACAGACCGTCTATACCGAAGAAGTCAACGACGAACGTTCCAGATCTATTATTAACCTTGATGCACAAGATCCTGTTGAATACACTTTTATTAACTCAGCTGAACCAGATTCCATAAGATATGCAGGATCAAAAGTAGAAGCAAGATATACGCTCTATATTCCCTTACCGTTCGAGCGGGAACTGCCTCCGTTGCAGGGATATATGGGTATCCCGATTTTTGATAGTCTTTCAGACTCTGATGACCTTCCATTTCTCACGCGTGATCATAGAGAAGAGATTGGTACACTTCAAGAAAAGAGAAAAGAAAAAACAACCATCGATATCTGTTTATCTTACAAACCCTTTGAACTCGTCCCCACAACACGACGCATTCAATTATAATTCTTTCCCATGAACAGAGTATGATGGGGATAAGTAAAACAGAAATTAAAATCAAACCAATAATTCATGAAGCGCTTTTCTCTTCCCTTCAGCAATCACTTTTCTTTCAACTTCTCCTAAAGGAAATACTGATCTAATAAGAGACCAATGCATCCCTCGTGGGAAATGAAAAGCAATATTATTGAAATCATCACCGGTAAAGTACCTGAAATCAAAAATAGCATCAGAAGGTTCTATAATAACTCCACGCAATGCGAAAATCTTTGCAACAACCTCTTTCGCCTCCTGAGGAGACAAACCATAATCTTCTTTAAGGAAATAGCAATAATTTCTCTTTTGCGGAACTAAATCTTGATGATCTTTAAGAGGATAACTTAAATAATCCAAAAAACATTCTATTCCATTATTCCTTGCATAAAACTTCGCAGTAGCAATTGCCTCTCCCTTTCTATATCCTCTTTCACGAAGTCCTCGAGACTGACTGCACCGCCGGGTATAAGCAAAATGAAACTTTCCTTTAAGGCCCTTTTTCTGGGAAGGAGGCAAATATCCTGTTTCAAATAATTCCAATATAGCTAAAATATTTGTGCCATGAAGAAGCAACGGTTTCTGCGATAATGTATAATCATAGCATCTTTTCATTAAAAAAATAAGAAGGTGATTCTTATATATCTTACTGAGAGAAAAAAGTTAATTTCATTACCTCTTCAAAATGAATAGGGCAATATAAATTATAGAGGACTTTGAATAACCTTATCTTTAATATAAAAGAGATAATGACTGTGATAAATTATCGTCGATAAAATTTTTGTTATCTTTGTAAGGTGAACACGCCTGGAGGGGTTTTTCCAAACCCTCTATAGTAGTTTAAATTATAGTAGTTCAAGTTAATCAAGAGATTCCTTTCATAAAAATCACTTCTTTTTGTTCACAATAAAAACAATAAGCCATGCAATAATCACTACAATCGCAAGCATCAACCAGATCCATCCCTTACTCACTTTCTCTGGAGGTGTTGGAGAGCTTGGAGGTGGTGTTTCCCCCAGGGATGGAGCAGATGGTGGTTGAGCAGGCGGCGTTGAAGCAGGAGCTGTTGGCTTCTCTACAATAGAGAAAACACTGAATTTTCTTGTAACAGCATCATAATAATAATTGACTACATCTTCACTAACAAGTTTTGTAGGTAGTTCTTGCCATTCTTTAGTATCTTCATCATATCTATAGACTACAATCTTCTCCTTGTTGACATTATTTCCTGTTACCCAACTCTTTTCCACCATCACTTGAATAGTCGCATTAAATTGAGTTAAATTTCTAGCTCGAATCTCCATATATTTATAGACTTTTCCTTCAATGGTTTTGGTAATAGAGGCTGGTTGTCCTGCAAGCTTCACTACCTCTATGGTTACATTATGTGCAGGATTCTGTACGAAAATAGTGATTTGCTTCACTCCATAATTCTCCACTTTCATAATCGTTGATGATCCAGGTGTTATCTTGGTCCAGTTTCCCTTCTTGGCTTCAGTTTTATTGGGAACAGTTCCACCTCCGCCACCTCCTCCAGTTGTTCCGCCAGCCCCACCTCCAGCTGCAGGCGCACTTCCAATGACTCGAGGACCTTCTCCAGAGAAGTGAGGAATCCTCTGCCACACAAAATTCGTAGAGG
>CAYJSK010000116.1:0-3544 GCA_964372745.1 Candidatus Woesearchaeota archaeon | reverse complement strand
AAGATATCGGTGGCAGAGAATATAATTTAAATCCAAAACAGAAGCACTCACAACTTAGTGATAAATTTCATTCGGAGATACTGACAAAAAGAGTCTCTAATTAAGGACAAAGAACATTGTAAAAATTATTTGTCTTCTTCTTCATTTCCTTGAAAAGCAATAAGATCTTCTGTCGTGAGAATTTTCTTTCCCTTACCCTTCATCTTCTCTTCTACTTTTTCTTTCTTCTCTTCAATCTTTTTATGTTCTATTTCTTTTCTTTCAATGACTGCTCTCTCTTTTCGCTTCTTCTCACCATGTTTCTTATCTCTTCTGTCAACATTGACTTTCTTTACTTGATCCTTGAAACCACGATTTGTTTCAGAGAATTCTTGTTTGAACTTGATAAAATTTTCAAAAGCATCCTCCTGTTCCTTTTTCACACGATTAATTTCCTTTGAAAGTCGAGTAAACTCTTTGTAAGCTTCTTTGTTTTCCTTAGCAAGATTGCTCATTTGTGCATGAAACTCTTCTGCTTTTCTTTTTGAAACATCAATATTCCTAGAAATTTCTCCCGCTTGTTTTCCTGCATCTGCTGAAACCTTTGCAAGTTCTAATTCTTTCTTTAACTGTTTAATTTCTTTCATACACTTCTTTTCATCATCAAAAGAGACAGCAGCTGTTTCTATTCGTGCAGTCAGCTGTGCAATGCGTTTTTTAATTGCTTCTGGATCTTTCTTTTCTAGAGGTGCCTTTGCTTCTTTTTTTGCATTGACTTCTTTAATGCTTTCAATAAGCTTTCTTACCTCTGCATTTTGTGCGTCTCTTTTTTCTTTGAGATCTTTAATAGAACTGGAAAGAGAATCATTCTTTGCTTTTACTTCACGAACTTCTTTTATAAGATCTGCAATCTTTTGCTTGAGCTCTTCTTTTTTTGTAAACCACTTTTCTTTTTCCTTATTTAAATTATCGAGCTTTGCTTTAAGGCTAGAAATATCCTGTGTTGGTTCTGTGCTTGTATTTTCCTCTCCCATGAGAAATCCTCTGTTCGATGTTTGCGTCTTATTATTGTTGAATTAGTTGCCCTTTAAATAGCTTTTGGAGACGAGAAATGGAGAAAAATAAAAAAATAAAATGTTTACCCGAATAGAGAACCAAGTCCTGCGACGGATTCTTCAGCAGATTTTTTCTCTTCCTTCTTCTCTTCTTTCTTTGCTTCTGGTGCATGGTGTGCAGCTGGTGCAGCAGCCATAGGGACAACAGCAGCTTCTTTGATTGCTTGTTCGATGTTTACGCCATCAAGTGCAGCAACAAGAGCCTTTACTCTGCCTTCGTCAACTTTGATGCCTGCAGCTTCTAAGACTTTCTTTACATTTATTTCATTAATTTCCTTTTTTGCCCTATATAAAAGCAAAGCCGAATACACATATTCCATTTTAAAAACCTCCTAAAATTCTTAAATTTGCTTGTCCTATTGGGGTAATATACCAACGAAAACCATATCCTTCTTTAAGATCGGTTATAAGACTCTTATTTTGTGATAATGAGACTAAAGAACCTTCTTTAAGAGCAAGTTGCCTTAAAAAAATCTCTTGATCTTTTAATCTTACTCTTGTTGAATTTGGAAAATCCCAAATATGAAAAATTCTTGGTTCCATATTATTCTATAATCCTTCCTTCTTTTTTAAAGCATTTGCTTGTGCTTCAGCTTTTGCCAAGAGTTTGTTTACATTGTCACTTGTCATGATGTCTTTTCCATCTGCAAGTGCCACTGCATCTCTCTGTGCTTTGCTGAGTAGTACAGTAATAGTGTCTTTTGAAGCATAGGCAATTTTCACTGCTAGGTTCATTGCTTCCGTATGTGCTTGTATGAGATTTGTGAGATATACTTTTTCATCAATTTCAAGTACACTTCTATCAAAGACCACACCATTTTCAAATACTGCAACCACATTCAAACCAATTTCCATCGGTTGAATACCTAACCTTGTGAGAGTATCTGCAATCTTTTGTGTGAAGACTTCTCCTTCTTTGACCAAAAGTTTATCTTGTTTAATTGCAACTTTTCCATCTTCAATTCCCGCTTTAATACCGAGCTGCCCAAGCTCTCCAATAATTGGACCTGGTGCAAATGCAGTTTTTCCTGCAGGAACAATTATATCTCTTGGTGATACTTGCCCTGCTTTTGCTGGTGCTGCACTTTTACTTGCAGAAAGGGTTTTATAGAGCTTGAATGGGTTTTCTTTCGTAAAAAGTAGTGCGGGCATTCCCCGAGTATGTTTTGCTAATTCTGTGAGGCCTTTTGGAGATTGTTTTAATGCTAGTTGAATGAGTCTTTTCTTTGCCATGGTTATTACTACTTTTCCACGCAAAGATTTTTTCATTTTTTGTAATTGCATTGCAGGAAGATTTTCCATGTCCACGAGACCAATAATAGGGTATTCCTGCATATGTTGGGCTAAATCTTTGATGACTTGTTTCTTTGCTTCACTCACGTATGCTTTTGGCTTAGTCATTTTTTGCCCCCTAGGACAAGAGCCTTACTCATGGTGAGTTTGAGAAGAATAGATTTGATGTTTTGTTCGTGCTGAGGAAGTCCTTGCACAAGAGCAGTGTATGCAGTGAGAATATTGTCCGCTACTTCTTCATCTGTCATTGTATCTTTTCCAATAGGACAACGTACTGCCATTTCATTGTTTTTAATTGCAAGACGGACTGTTTTTTGTAATCTATCTACAATAGCTTTTGTTGATCCTTTAGGTGGAACAATTGCTCCTGCTTTTGGATTGGGCATTCTTCCTTTTGGGCCAAGGTAACGACCAAAAGTGGTTGCGATAGATCCCATGATATCTGCTTGAGCGATAAAGAAATCGTATTTCCGTGCAAGTTTTTTTAATTCCTTTGCATTGCCAGCCATACTTTTAAATTCTTCTTGGCCAATCGTATGGTCACAGTTTGCTTTTGCATCATTGTATAACGTGCCGCCTACTAACGCACATACTGTTTGTTTTCTTCCCAGAGTATGTGGTAAAGTCACAAAAACGTCTACTTTATTTTCATTCTTTTTAGGATCAAAATTTTGTAATTTGACGAGAAAATCATAACTTTGAGAAAAATTTCTTTTTGGAGAATCTTTCTTCAGTTGTTGTATTGTTTCTAAAATTTCTTTCTTTTCCATAATGTCTCTCCTACTCTAGGTAGTGTTAACGAGTAGATCTGGGATTTTTTGGGGATTTATAAGGGTTTTGATTTGTTTTGTGCAATAATGCTACTCTTGTTGAGGGGTTAAAAACAGAAATATTTATAAAAGTTGACAATTAGTTTCTACGTTGTGAAAACTGATATTTCTGAAGTTTTGATGGTTGTCGTCTATGGCGCTTTTCGCAGAAACGCTACAAGCCCCAGATGACATTTCATCTGTATCTGCAGAAAAACCTAGCAGGAAACTTGCTTTTCTTAGCACAATGCAATATGTGACAAATGCCAACTAATCTGTGACAATCATAAAATCGGGTTATTTTTAGAAAAATAGCTAATTCTTATCTACTTTTTTAGATTCAGAAAC
>CAYJSK010000115.1:0-3627 GCA_964372745.1 Candidatus Woesearchaeota archaeon | reverse complement strand
CATTGCATCTTTAGGATCAAGAGCATTCTCACTTTTTACAAACTGTGTACGGTCAGCATCAAATTTCTGAGATATTGGTTTTATGTTAACTGCAAATGGTTTTGTAGAATTTTCACCAATGATAAAAGCGGCAAGAGAAGTCATAGAGTAATCACCAGGTATTGGACCATTCGCTTCAATATCCACCATTATGTAAGTTTTCATCTAAAAAAATAGGCCTTAAAAGTATATAAATTTATTGATAAATGACTGACAAGTAGACTTTTCCTAAAAGACTATAAGCTATTTGCATTTGCTATGGATTGTGCATGGCGTACTAAAATCAATTTAAGCATAGAATAATAGACATTATTTGAGAACTTATAAATCTTTATTTTATATCCCTAAAAACATTCGCCATAAGGAGCAGCATTAAAATATTTAAGCAATAGTCACCCCCAGAATTTATAAATAACTATTCCTTTTTAGCTTTAAAAGAGATGAAACCAAATCTGTTTTTAGGGCCTTAACTCGATACTTCCCAAAAGATAATGTAGATAACGTTTTCAAAACACATTTTAAACCTCTTGTATCCAAAAGAATAGCAGATACGTTTAATGCATAAGGCTTATAATGACATTTTCTTTATAAAATATTTATGGATTATGTGGGAATTCTTATTGAACAAGAAAGAGGAAAATTTTTGTTTCAGTTAAGAGATAGTAACCTTAAGATAAAAAACAAGAATTGTTGGAGTCTTTTTGGTGGAGGAATTGAGAAAAATGAAATACCTCTTAATGCTGCAATAAGAGAACTCAAAGAAGAATTAGGAATTACCATCAAACATGAGCAGCTATATCCTTTTTTAACTATTCCTTTTCTGAAAAAAAAGAATTATTTATTTCGAATGCAACTAGGAGAGAATACTAAGGAACTGCAACTTCATGAAGGAGCTTCTATGGGACTCTTCTCCATTCGTGATATGATTCTCAAAAAGAATGTTGTACCTTCCTTGCGGCCATTTCTGTTGCTTTGTTTGTTTCTTGTACCATTTAAAAAAAGTATTGCTTAAACAAAGAACATTACCAAGCCTAAGTAGGATAAAAACGAAGATTCCAACCATAAGCTTACACATATAAAGGGGTTTCACCACAGTATATATAGGTTTTTAGAGAGAGTTCAAATCATATGACTACAATAAAAGCTATCATTTTAGATGCAGATGGAGTTTTATTTAGAAAGATTAATCCAAAACTGGATAAAAAACTTTTACAATTAGCACAAGTTTCTGAAGAATTGGTAAAAGAGAAAAGAAAAAAATACTGGGCTTTAACGAAAATCGGCACACTTACAAGTAAAGAAATGTGGTTTGGGGCTCTTGAGCATCCTGGTTTTGAGAAGGGTGTGCTTGGTGAACTGGGAATAAAAGAAAAAGAATTTACCACTCAAGAGCTTTTTGCTATGAATGTAGGAGCAATAAAATTTCTTACATCTGCAAAAAGACGACATATTCCCCTTATTCTCTTGAGTAATAGTTCTGAAGATTTGATAGAAAAACAATATTATTACTTTAAACTAGAACAGTTCTTTACAAAAGCTTTCTTCTCTCATAAAATGAAGATTGCAAAACCTGATCAAAGAGTTTTTGAAAAAGTGCTCAAAGAACTTGCTTTTGATGCTTCAGAAATTCTCTTTATTGATGATAAAGAAAAGAATACTCTTGCTGCTCAAGAATTAGGGTTTCAAACATTTTTGTTTAGAGATGCAAAAGATTTTGTTAAACTTCAAAGAAGGCTTTCTCCTAAACAGAAAATGTCTGCTTTAGAATATAATCTAAAATCTTCTTAGAAGTAACTTCAATAGGCTCTTTTGTATGAATTATTATTGTGTTTTTTGGAATATAGAAATCAATATCTGCCTTCACTTCTTCAATATCAGGGCTTTTTGTATTTCTTAACATCATATCTCTTTTTTTCATTTCTTTGAGGTCTAATTCCAATTGAAATAATATTGAGTCCCACTTTTTTCGAGTTATAAACCGTTTATATTCCTCTAACACCTCTTTATATCTAAACTGTCCTTCAATAAGGATAATATCATACTTATCTAGTTCAAGAAGTTTATTTATGACTGCTTTTATAAGTTCAACAGAGTTCATATGTGCAGGCAAATCTTTTGCTTTATATTTAAATTGCATTTGCTTTCTAAAATCATCTTCACAAATATATGCACAATCTAGTTTATAGTGAGTTTTTAGTTCATACAAAAGAACTTTAGAGATAGTAGTCTTCCCTACTGCTGGGGCGCCCCTAATAAGAATAATCTTAATCACATTTAATAAGAGTAAATAAAACCTTAAATATCTTTAGGTTTTAAACTGCCACTAGGAAAGCCTTATAATTCTCACTATTCTGCTTATATTATGCTTAAACATCCTACGAAGTCTCAAATGGGTAAGACTATGGTCTATTTTGTTCGACATGGAGATAGAGCATCTCATAATGGTATGCCTCAGCATCCTGGGCCGGGTTTATCTATTCTTGGAAAAAAACAAGCAAAAATAGTAGCAAAACAATTTGCCCGAATGAAAGAAGAGATCGATATTTTATACACAAGCGATATGACTCGGGCATTGGAGACTGCTTATGAAATTGGAAAAGCTATTCACAAAAAACCAAGGGTTGAACACAATCTTAGGGAAATTGATCCAATTTTAGAGAAAAGAGACTACTCTCAACTTCACTATTGGAAAAAGTATTTTGAGTTTTCAGCAGCAAAAAGAATATTTGATCATATATTACATACTCATAGAGGAAAAGTCATTGTTATAGTGGCTCATGGAAGACTCATTCGCTCTTTGGTAGGTTGGAAATTCGGTTTATCTCTCTGGAAGAGTAATGCTTTCGACCACCATAATTGTCATGTTACATTAATTAGATTTAAAGGAAATAAATTAGATTACATTCATTATTTTAATAGCAAAGGATTGGCTTGATAGCATATATTAAACTATTCCTACAAGAGTTTAACTGAACAAGGTTAGGAGTATTTTAACCCCCTCAGTGAATAAAGAGAACTCAATGCTTTATGCCATTGTTTGTCTATCTTATTCATCGTGCACTCTCTTCTTAGTTACTTCTTCTGGAATTCTATATTCTACCCAGCGTACTTTCTTTTTGTCAATCGTCTCTTTTAAATTCTTCTCATGACTATTTATCTTTGCATTTCCACTCTTTACTTCTACAAAGATGACTTCTTCTATGTGTTTGTTATCTGCTCCTTTGAAGACTATAAAATCAATGGGCTTTCCTATAAATCTACACTCTGTAGGACTAAATTCAAAATTAGGGAGGTAGGGAGCTAATTGTTCTGAGAACTGTCCACCTAAGACTGCCCTTGATTTTGCAATTGCATCTTTACGATGTTCGGGCATGAGTTCATTCTCCCATTCATGGTGTTTTCTATATGCCCCATATTTTTGGCCTAGGTAGAAGGCTAAAGCTGCAAAAAAGAAAAAGACTATAATGAGGAGGATGGTTGTGAAAGCTACCATTGAATGAGTAGTACCTTACCCTTGTTTTTATAGTTGCCGTTCCGGAAATCTTCCGGATTTTTCTCAGAAGTCTTTATTAAAAGATTTTTCATAAG
>CAYJSK010000114.1:0-3627 GCA_964372745.1 Candidatus Woesearchaeota archaeon | reverse complement strand
TGGATACTTCTTTGAAAGATTGGCATGATACTTTGGATATCAATGTTTCTGGAGTGTTTTATTGTTCGCAAGAAGCTGTGCGTTTGATGTTGAAGAAAGATACTGATGGGCATATTATTACTGTGTCTTCTGTGTTAGGGTTGATTGCATTGCCTGGAAGAAGTGCCTATTGCGCTTCAAAACATGCAGTGACTGGGTTTAAACGATCTCTTCGTTGGGAGTTACAATCAAAAAATATTCGAGTTTCTCTTGTGCATCCTGCCGGTGTGGATACTGAGATTTTGAATGATCTTGCAGTGGAGAGAAATAAATGGAAGATGTTGCGTTCTTCAGATCTTGCTGAATATGTTGTTGCTTTAGCTTCTCGAGAAATGTTAAGGATAATAAAGATTAGATTATTGAATGTATGGAGAAGGTTTTATTTCTTGGTGAAGTATTATCCTCATTAAAGTTTTCCAATTGCTTCTAGAAGCTTTTTGTGTCCTTTGATGAGCTTTTCTGCTTCTTCCATTTCTTCTAAAAATATTTTAGATCTTTCTGCTTGGTCTGAATTCTTTGATTTTCCCATGTTCTTTTCTAAAGCATACTCTTTTATAGAAGTTTTGCTTTTTCATTAAAACATAAAGAATTCGTTCTAAATAGTCTCTACTAGGGGATAGCATAGCTTTAAATAGCTTTATAAAGACGTTTTGACTCACTGATACAGTTAAAATATATCTTGGAGGCTATACAATGGCAGTAAAGAAAGAAATTAAGATCGTAAATATTGTTGCTACTGCATCTCTTGAGCGGGCAATTCCTTTGGTGAAGTTGGCTGAGGCACTTCCCAATACAGAGTATAATCCTGAACAATTCCCAGGTTTAGTTATGAGAATTAAAGATCCTAAAACCTCTGCGTTGATTTTTAGTTCTGGAAAAATTGTGTGTACAGGTGCCAAAAGTATGCAGATTGTGAAAGATTCTATTGATATGATTATTAAGAATGTGGAAAAGATTAAAGTGAAGATTACTGTACAACCTAAGTTTACTGTACAAAATCTTGTTGCTGCTGGTTCTATTGGTTTAGATTTGAATCTCAATGCATTGGCTATTCAATTGAGTAATACAGAGTATGAACCTGAACAGTTTCCAGGATTAGTGTATAAGTTACCTGGAACACGTGCTACTTTCTTGCTTTTTAGTAATGGAAAGATTGTGTGTACGGGAACACGGTCAGAAGCAAAATTGCATGAAGCTGTTGATTTACTCATTAAAGAGTTGGCGAAGGTTGGGTATAAGTAGAGATGGCAAAGAAAACTCTTCCTCAAAGAATATTCAAGGGTAGAGATGCAGTTATTCTTAGTGCAATTTGGATAGGAATCTATCTTCTTGTTAGTTTTATTCTTAATGGAACAGTTACTTCTAATAATGTTTTGAATATGCTTGTAGGACTCACCTTTGCTTTAGTGCTAAGTATTCTCTTTAGAAATGGGTGGTAGGAGAGAGAAACAATGAATTTACGAGAAATGGCTGAAGCAAGTATCTCTCTTGCTGCTGTGATGAAGAAATCTGATTTGGTTATAGGTGGTCTTGGAATCCTTTCTCTTGGTGGGAGTTATTGTTTGGAATATGAAGGTGTATAGAATTATTTTCGTTTTGGTGGTGGTGTGGCAATATCTTATGGTCTCATTGGGCCTTTTGTGTTTCAGGGAGTTGATCGATTATTGAAATATAAAAAGGGGGATAGGAGATAAAAATGTATTGGTATTCAACATATGATCGTTTAGATGCACTTGCTGTTTTAACAAAGGGTTCTATTTGTACTAAGGAAGGATTGTTGACAACACTTTCTACCTTATCTTTTTCTCCTGATATGGAAAGGCCTTCTGTTTTTCAAGCTGAAGATGGTGGTGTTCTTTATCGCTTTGGTTCTTCAAAGATGTCTAAAAGTTATGGCCTTTCTATTTCCTTGAAGGATAGGCCTCTTTCTTTAGTTTCTTTTTGTGAATATTCCCAGGATGCTCGTGGTGAGAGTTATATCTTTGATGAATTGGATAGTCTCTATAACAAGCTTTTATTTGGCATGGAAAAGGAAATAGCCTAAAATCTATGCAATAGACGGGGTTAAAATATCTTATTTTTCTCTTTCTGGAAAGCATTTTAGAATACTTTTTCTTTCTGAAATCTTTGAAAAACCGAAAATCTTCCGAGAAAACTTAAGAAAGTGTTATAAAGAAGATATTTCTTATAATTTCTATGGAAACAGTTAGTCTTCAAAAGCAAAGAAATCTCACTGATAGTGAACAGACTATTGCAGATATAAGAAAGTTTCGTTGGGAAGAGTCTAAAAAAATAAAAACGTTTGAAGATCTTCAAAGCTATGAAATGGCTGTTGAGGAAGAAATGAGAGTATTACGATTAAAATTTAAAAAATAGTTTTAATAGAGTAATTCTTCAGGTTTTCTTGTTGTTATATATTGTTTCCCTCTGTCTAATAATTCCTGATCTCTCGTTATAAGAGTATAGTTTCTTTTTATACATGTTGCAAGATGTATGCAATCAAAAAAGGAGAGGTGGTATTGTTCTTTTGATTCTAGTTCTCTTGCAAGTGCCATTTCTTCTGTAGTTATGTTTAGTTCTTTAAACTTGTCCAGAAGCAAAATCTTTTCCTGTGCTTTACTTTTGTTTAAAACCTCTTTTCTTACAAATCTGCTGCAAATTATGTCATTAGTGTATTGTATTAGAAACAACTCTGTAATTTTCCATACAGGTAACCCTTGTATTTTTGTTTGTTCTTTGTTTAAAAGGTTCAACCAAATACATGCATCAAGATAATACTTTGTCATTTCTTCTATAGGTTTTATTCGCTTAAAAAGAGTTTACACAAAAAAACCGAAAATCTTCCGAGAAAACTTAAGAAAGTGTTATAAAGAAGATATTTCTTATAATTTCTATGGAAACAGTTAGTCTTCAAAAGCAAAGAAATCTCACTGATAGTGAACAGACTATTGCAGATATAAGAAAGTTTCGTTGGGAAGAGTCTAAAAAAATTAAGACTGATGAGGATTTTGAAAGGTATTGTAATGAAGCCCATAATGAGTTTGAGCGAGTTATAGGTAAAAAGAAAAATTATGTTTCTCATTAATAGATAAGATCTTCTGGTTTAAGAATAGTTACATATGTTTTTCCTCTTTCAAGAAGTTCTTTATCTCTGGTTATGAGTATGTATCCTCTTGTTTTTGCAAGAGCAGTATGCATGCAATCGAAAAAAGAAAGAGTGTATTCTTCTTTTGTTTCTATTTCTCTTCCTAGATTTTGTTCTTTTGGAGTAATTTGTATAATTCCAGAGTATGTATCAAGTATTTTTATTGCTTCTTTGTTTTGGGCTTTGTTTAGGACTTCTCTTAGTACTATGTCTGAAATAATAATGTTTCCTTCATATTGTTTTAGGAAAAGCTCTGTAATTTTCCATACAGGTAACCCTTGTATTTTTGTTTGTTCTTTGTTTAAAAGGTTCAACCAAATACATGCATCAAGATAATACTTTGTCATTTCTTCTATAGGTTTTATTCGCTTAAAAAGAGTTTACACAAAAAAACCGAAAATCTTCCGAGAAAACTTAAGAAAGTGTTATAAAGAAGATATTTC
>CAYJSK010000113.1:0-3652 GCA_964372745.1 Candidatus Woesearchaeota archaeon | reverse complement strand
TAAGAATGTTTATATCCCCTTTTTATTTTATCCCACTAAATGGAAGAAATAAAATCAAAAATTCGTACAGTTCCAGATTTTCCTAAACCAGGCATTCTTTATAGAGATATTACAACTCTCCTAAAAGATCCTCAAGGATTAAAAGATGTCATGAAATACTTTAGCATTCGATATAAAGGCAGAAAAATTGACAAAATTGTAGGCATTGAAAGTCGAGGCTTTATTTTAGGGGCAACTTTAGCATATATGTTAGGTGTAGGCTTCGTTCCAGTACGAAAAGCAAACAAACTTCCTGCACATACACGAAGAATAGATTACGCTTTAGAATACGGTACCGATACCTTAGAAATTCATAGTGATGCTATTATTCCTGGGGAAAGAGTTCTCCTTGTCGATGATTTGCTTGCGACAGGAGGCACAGCAAAAGCTGCAACACAACTTATTGAAAGTCTGGGAGGCATCGTCGTAGAATGTGCCTTCCTCATACGACTTTCTGACCTCAAGGGTGAAGAAAAACTCAATGAGTACAATATTTTTAGTTTGATAGAATTTAAAGAAGAGTAAAAATTGTAAACCCATTCTCGGTCAAAAGCTATCCCTAACTGAGGGGTATTCGTATCCCAGCACATTAATAAAGAAAGAGGTTCCAATAAAGGAAATGAAAAAAAAGAGTGTTCTTTTCATTTGCACAGGCAATATTTTTAGAAGTATAAGTGCAGAATATGCATTCAGAAAGTTTCTTAGAGAATCAAAAGAAGAAGAAGACTGGAAAGTGCATTCTGCAGGAACAATTGCAAAAGAAAGAAATATGCACCATAAAGTCAAAGAAGTACTCCTGAAACAAGGGATAGAAAACCCCCACCATAAACCCAAAAAAATAAAAAAAGGAATGCTTCAAAAATATGATGTTATTATCGCTATGGCTGAAGATCACAAAAATTTTATTCAAGACCAACTAGGATACAAAAATGTTTTTTTATTTAATGAACTCGCAGTAAATAAACAAAGTTCTATACACGATGTATACCCAGAAACTGAAACAAAAGAAAAGATAGAACAAGAAATCGAACAAACCATAAAATATATTTTCTCCAAAACTCCAGAGCTATACAAAAGCATTTCAGAAAGATTTTATATATTTCAAGACTTAGTTTCAGGAAAGAAAAGCCATAGAGAAGGATTTCCATTCATAAAACTCTATGAGACAAAAAACTCTATATCCTTTATGTCCATAGACATTCCACCAAAAGAAGATAGCCATATTCTTGTGATCCCCAAAAAAAGATATACCGACCTTTCACAAATCCCAAAAAAGATCATGAGCGAAATAAATCAATCTATACAAATGATTGGAAAGACGCTTATGAGAGAACATGGTGGCTATAATATTTTACTTAATAATGGAGCTGATGCTGGGCAATATATCTTCCACACACATTTTCATATAATCCCAAGGGCCTATAACGATGGGATAAAAATAGAAGTCTGGAACCATAAAAACATATCAAAGAGAGAATACATCAAACTCAATGAAAAACTAAAAAAACAAATAAAAAGAACAAAATAATTCAAAAAGGATTATTTCTTTTTCTTCACTTTTGAAACTTTCTCACCAAGAATTGCCTTTTCTAAAGAAACTATTTTATTTTCCAGAAGAAATATTCTTCGCATTCCATAGATCATAGCAATCACTGCTGCAAGAGTGATATAAGAAATTAATAGGATTTGATTTTCAATACTTGCCATGTAACCACCTCTAGATACTTGAAAGCACACATCTTTAAATAGTTTTCGCAGAACTTATGGTAAAAACACATAAGATATTTATAACCCGAAAACACAAGAGTAAACATGAACCCTCTCACAACTATTCTTTCCCTTACAACACTAGCTTACGCACAAGAGAACACAGTTCTTCCTTTTTCACCCCTAAACTATTCAAGGGTAGCAAGACCAGAACTTGCAGAACAAGAAAGAAAGCTTGCAACCTACATTCTTCAAAACAAAAAAAGAGAAAACATCAGCTACAGTTGTTACACAGACAAAAGTATGGGGACAAAAGACTTTGTAGACCCAGATATTCAATACCAATCCTGTACGGCAACTATACACAAAGGAAAAGAAATCTACACAGTAAGAATAGTCAACCAAAATGAAGCTCGAAAAGACGAACAACGCCTAGAACCTAGTTTTGCAGACTATTTTTTCATAGTCAAAGACGGAAAAATGCTTGGAGAAGATGAATTTCTGGATGGAAACCTAGAGCATGGTGAGTATACTACATTTTCTCAGACACTAGAAACACTTGTACAAATATATGAAAGATAATCAAGCAACACTTTTTTGTAAAGAAAGAAGAGCTTTTTCTTCAGACCCTAAATCATAAGCATTTGATGAAAAAACTCTCCCCATACCTGTATGACTCCAGCCTTGAAACGCTTCATCCAAAGCACCAGTTCTAAAAGAAGGATCAACAGACTCACCTTGAAGATAGTGTGCAAGAGTACGAGAAAGTTCTACCCTACGTGCAAGGTCTCCATGCAACCTATCTCTCCAGAATTCTGGAACCTCTACAACAGAAGATCGACAAAAACTAGTAATACTTCCAGATATATTTGCATAAGCTCTACCAGAACGAGTAGATTTTTCTCCAGGATCAACAGCAAAAAGAGGACATCCAATATAATACCTTGTCCCATCTTGTAAAACATCTTCAAATGCAGAAGCAAAAGCATAATTTCTTTCTTCTTTTCCTTGTATATGCTCATGGTAATGCCCAAGGAGTGCATCAGCAAATCTTGGACTTACAGAATAGCGAAAAAGAACAGAGTAGTAGGAAGGAAGAGCTCCAGTTCGCACATCATACTCAAAAAGATCTTCAGAACCACCATCATGATCACCAAGAATGAAAACGGTATGCATAGAATCAAATTGTTTATCCCCAACACTAACGACAAATACTCTTCCATTTCGTTCTGGAAGAAAAACAACCTGCTCATACTTCATGTGCTCTGCACTTCCTCCACGTTCACTTCCAGCACCTGGCCATTCATATGCAGGCATACTAAAAATATGTCCACCATCAGACCTTCGCCTATCAATAACTCTTTCAGGAAATTGTTCAACAAGCTGAGCTAAACTATGATGAAGGAGTTCTACCACAGTGCGTGGATACTCCTCTTCTTTAGTTTGAGGATGTCTATACATAAAAAGAAAAAAGAAAAAAAGAGTTTAAAAAGATTTATCAACTGTAAAAGAAAAGAAAAAATTACTTCTTCTTCTTTTTAACTCCAGAATTCTTCTTTGTAAAGAACCAGTGTGTAGCTCCACCAATAAGAAGAACTCCTATCCCTCCAAGGATCCAAGGAAGATAACTGGAAGAGTCATATTCTGCTGCTCCTAATTTACCTTTAGATGATCTACTATATATAGGTTTTTTACAAAGACCTTTTTTAGAACATGTATAACCAGAAGCACAATCTGTTTTTGACGTACAAGAGGTCTTACAAGCATCTATACTCGTATCACATATAAAGGGTGAACATGCAGAGTCAACACAAGTTCTTTCTATACAAGTATCTCCGGAGCATTTATAATCCGTATTACACTCAGTATTACTACTACAAGCAACATAACAACGTTCAGAACCGAT
>CAYJSK010000112.1:2267-3694 GCA_964372745.1 Candidatus Woesearchaeota archaeon | reverse complement strand
ATACGTGTAGATAAAGTTTCTTGATTTCCAGATTCAGGCGCAACAGAAAGTAACCACAACCCTGCTTCTTTAAGCTTTGTAAGAAGTTCTCTATCAACTTTATCTACACGTATACCATTTTTCAACTGAAGATAAACTTTAATTTTTCTATCTATGATCATCTGGGCTATATCCATAGATCTTTGGCGATTAAGAGTAAAATTATCATCAGTAATCCAAAGCTCTTTAACACCAAGTGTATTTACTTGCCATTCAATCTCATCAACGACATTTTTTGCACTTCTCTGTCTCCAAACACCCTCTCTGGAATAACAAAAAGTACATTTTTCAGGACAACCACGAGAAGTAGAAATACTCGAAACGGGAGAAGCCTTTTTTAAAGGAGCATTATACTTCTGTAAAGGAACTTTATTTAATGCAGGAAAAGGAATAGAATCCAAGTTAAGAAGCAATTTTCTATCCCCATTATAATTTAATTCTTTTTTTTCATTAAGATACAAAAGACCAGGGATCTTCGATACATCCACTTGAGTTAAATATTCGTGCAAAGTAAATTCACCTTCACCTATAATGACCGCATCAACAGCAAAATCAGTAAGCCAATGACCTGCACGATCCACATTTTGATACCCCCCTATAACAATTTTTGTTTCTGGATACTGGGCTCTAATCATTTGAATATAACGCACAGTGTTTCTAGCATTTGCAATATTAGTACCAATACAAACAGTAGTATAATTTGAGAAAGAGGGTTCTTCCAAAGAAACTTGACCATCAAGAACATCAACAGGAATTCCTTTACTCTCAAGATAAGAAGCAATAGTCAATAATCCTAGTGGTGGAAGAACATTTAAAGAAACCCTTCCTTGCACAGAAGAAGGCACAAATAGTAATATACGGGTGTGTTCCATTACTTTAGAAAAAGAAATTCTTAACTTTATAAATATATTGTAACATAACTAAAGAAGCAAGAAAAAATCTATCCACAAATTTTATAAACAAACCTTTGGGAAATAAAAATATGCGTAATTCTGATAAAATTTTTATTATTCCAATAATACTCTTTCTAGCAAATTTCATATATAGGATTATCAATTTCGCAAAGATTATTACTGTTTTTCCACTAGACAAAGTAAATGATATCAGCTCATACATTACTCTTGTTTATTTTTTTCGAGAATACGGTTTTTTAGGTTTTGTTCCAGACTGGTATAATGGGTTTATACTCTTCAATACATATCCGCCAGGATGGATTTTCTATGATTACTTATTCTATATCCCAATAAGAAATATTTTACTTGCAACCTTTATTTCAACACTTTGCTTATACATTTTTGGTTTCATCGCAATATGGTTCATCGGAAAAGAATTCAAAATCTCCAATATAAAAAGAACAGCATTTTTTCTTTTTGTTTTTGCAAATCCTA
>CAYJSK010000112.1:0-2257 GCA_964372745.1 Candidatus Woesearchaeota archaeon | reverse complement strand
AAACAGGGAAGATTACCTTCTCTAATGGCCTTTGTATTATTTGTATACCTCCTTTACATTTGCTTATATTTTAAAGAACGAGAAATCAATTGGAAAATAATTTTTCTGAGTCTCATTTATGGAGCAATCATTCTTACACATCAACCAGAAGCAATACTAGGAGGAATACTCATTCTAGGATTAATACTCCTAAAAAAGAACAAAGAAAGAGTCTACGTTATTGGCGCAACAATTTTAGGAGTCATACTTTCACTCTTCTGGCTCATACCTTTTATTCACTACGTGAAAGAATATCACTTTTTGGACTTAGGCTACTCAAATTGGATTCTTGATTTTCAAGGCTACTTTTGGAATAATCTTATAGGGATTATTATTTCACTAGGAGTGTTAATAATCTTTTACATATATTACCAGCAAAGGAAGAATAAAAAAGATCTAATCTTCTTCAGCCCAGTATTAGTACTAGCAACGCTTTATCTTACAAGGCTAGTCCATTTTATTCCTATAATCAAAAATGTATATATAGACCCTTATAATGATTTTTTCATATTCTTTTTATCCCTCTTCCTAATAAGTTTAAATTATAAAAGTTTAAACAAAAAAGTAAAAGCAGGAATCATTTTTTGTCTCATAGTCTTTTCAATATTAGGGGTTCTCTACAACCTAACACAAACTCCCTACATGGAAGACCGTACAGATTTAGAACAGAATTTTTTAAACCTTATACCACTGATAGAGGGAAAGTTTATTTTTATGTTTAGTGAACCATTAGATACCTATTCTAGTGCATACTACGGATATAGCTCAATTTACTACCAAAAAGAAACGGTAAGTGGATGGGGTGTAATCTTCAAAGAATACGACTATACACTCATATTAGAAGGAAACATCACCCAATATTTTAAAGACAGAAATTGTGATCCACTCATATCTACTCTTAAAGATTTTAATACTACAGAGATTTTAAGTTATGGTGTAGATTGTGAAGCTTTAACAAATGACTGCAAGCTTCCAGTTGTAAATACTAGTGGAAATGCCTGTCTCCTTAGAATAGAATAGTAAACCCGTATATCCATAAACCTTAAAAAGCTCCAAACGAAAAAACTCTATATGAAAATCTTACTCATCTTCCCACCATATTCTATGAAAGAGAGGTACAACAACAATGTTGGAGAAGACATTGGTGGACATCTCCCTCCACTAGGACTTTGCTATATCGCTGCAATTCTAGAAGAAGCAGGACATGAAGTACGTATTATGGACTGTCCGACATACAAGCAAACACAACAAGATGTAGTCAATGAAGTAATCAATTGGAAACCAGAAATTGTAGGCCTAGCAGCAGTAACCATTCTTATTGATCGTGCAGTAGAAATTACAAAAGCAATCAAAGCAACATCACAGAAAACACTTGTTATTATTGGTGGCCCTCACCCAACACAAATGGCAGAAGATACACTGAGAGATACTGGCTGTGACATAGTCATCAAAGGAGAAGCAGAACTCACATTCAGAGATATTGCTGCGAATCCAAAAGAATTTGTAGACAAAAAAATTATTGAAGGAACCATGGTACGAGATCTTAACACTTTCCCCTTCCCAGCACGACACCTTTTAGACATGAAAAAATACAACTCATTACCAAACAATTATAGAGTCTCAGAGAATGTTTTCCAAATGATGACTACCAGAGGCTGTCCATACACTTGTACATTCTGTGCATCAGCAAATGGAAAATATCGTCAACGAAGTGTAGAAAATGTCATAGCAGAAATTAAACATCTGAAAGAAAAATACAATGTGCAAGAGATTGCATTCTGGGATGATATTTTTACCATGAACAAACAATGGGTTTTAGATTTCTGTAATGCCTTAGAAAAAGAAAATCTCAAAATCGCATGGAGCTGTGAATCTCGTCTTGACCTTATCAATGAAGAAATTGTCAATGCAATGGCACGAACTGGCTGTTGGAATATGTTCTTTGGTATAGAGTCAGGAAATCAAGAGATGCTTGATAATATCAAGAAAAAAACAACACTAGAAATGATTAGAAAGGGTGTTGCTCTCGTCAAGAAAGCAGGCATTGAAGTGAGAGGGTCTTTCATTATAGGTCTTCCTGGAGAAACACCAGAACAAGGAAGAAAGACAATTGACTTTGCCATTGAACTTGATCCAGATTATGCCCAATTTTCAATTACAACTCCATTTCCTGGAACAGAACTTTGGAACACTGCAGACAAATGGGGAACACTTGATA
>CAYJSK010000111.1:0-3743 GCA_964372745.1 Candidatus Woesearchaeota archaeon | reverse complement strand
TATCAAAGAGAAAAGAAAAACTAAGGTAAATTTATTCTAGATCAAAAGCTATCCCATTCATAGCAAGCTAAGGGCTATTCGGAGCCAAAAAAATGAATAATAGAACAAATCTACTTCAATAATTTATGGAAAAAAGCATTGAGACACTTAATTTCTGGTTTTCGTACATTTAAAGCATAAAATTGAATGTTTTTAATCTTCTCTACTTCTTTGATAAAACCCTCATCAAGAAGGTAATGAAGAATCTCATAAGCCCTTTTTCTATTCACATTAATTTCTTTCACAATATCATTAAAAGTAAAGTGCTTAGAAGGGAATTCTAAGAGAAATTCCATAATTTTTGCTTCTGGACTATATCCTAAAAGTTCACAAAAAATATTTTGTTGGATCGCTTTATGCATGTTTTTGTACCTAATAGAAAGAATCACTAGCTTTTAAACTTTTTCTCTCTTTTAGTTGAAAAAAAGACAACTTCAAAAAAAGGAGGGTATGTTCCAAATTGAAACAAGACTTGTTACAAAAAAGAAAAGTATTTAAATAAGTTGAGATAGCAAAGCAAAATATGAAAATGAGGAATATAATTGGTTTAGCCGCTTTTTTAGGGGCAACATTCTATACGTCAGATACACAATCCAACCATAGTGGAATGCTAGCAATACGTAAAGAACCAGAAGAAAAAATCTGCGAACTTCCATTAGAAAAAAGAGTAAGCATTGAAGAACAAACAACACGATTAAACGAAATGCATAACTACAATATGACTCCAGCAGACCTTGTTTTTGTCACAAGAGTAACGTATATGGAAGCAGGAAACGACCCAAAAGCAAAGTCACCAGAAGACGTAGAAAGAGGCTGGGAAGGCGTAGCACAAGTTATTCTAAACAGATATCTTTTTGATAAAAACCATAATTCCCATTTATTTGGAAAAAACACCAGTTTAAGAGGAATGGTAGAAGCACCTATGCAATTTCACCCGGTCTATTTCTTCCCAAAACTATTTGAAAAAAAAACATTCACAAACAAAGAAGGGGAAGCAACACTCAATTATGGAAGAATCAATACAAAAAGAGTTAGACAAGTCTATGATACAGTAGTCTCAGTTCTAGAACAAAAAAAGGAAGACATCACAAGTGAAGCAGTGTTTTTCCATGCAGACTATGTCAAAAACGGGAGAAAGGATGGAACAAGACCATTTTCTATAAAAAAGACTCCCTGTATAACAAAATTTACTGGACAAATTAACACACACAGGTTTTTTGCAACAAGCTGCCCTATTGATCCCTATGGAGTAAGTTCCCTAGAGTAATGTGCACCAAAAAGTTCAAATAGTCTTTTTTTCTTTATCCAAATATGTTCCAATTCCTAAATCTCCCGGAAGCAATCACACTTGTCTATGGCCCACCTGCATCAGGAAAGAGCACTCTCTGCTTACAAATCGCAGCAAACAACCCCGGAAAAGTAATGTATATTGATACAGAAAATTCTTTTAATATAGAAAGGATACAACAAATAAACCCATTAATCAATGTAGAAAATATTATTGTCATAAAAGCAAAACGTTACTCTGAACAAACAAAAGCAATAGCAAAACTCAAAGACAGCAGAAATATTTCTCTGGTTATCATAGACTCCTTTACAGTCCATTATAGAAAAAAAACGAAAGAAGAGAAAAAATTATTCATTAACAAATCTTTTCAAAAAATGCTCCATGAGCTCAAAGAATTAAAAATTCCCATAATACTCACTTCTCAAATATACACAGATTTCAAAAATCAAAACCATCCTATTGCAAAAGAACTTCTCAAAAAGAATACAAAAAACACCATTAGACTAGAAAATAAAGAAAAAAGAAAAGCAATTCTTGAAGAGACAAACATTGAAATTCCTTTTATCATTACTGATCAAGGCATAGAAGTGTAAGGCTGATCCTCTACAGAACGCGACTCTTGCTCAGGATTTGGAACAGCTATACTTTTCTTATACTCTTCTTTCTTCGGACAGACAGGATTAATACAAAAATTCCAAGGCCTTTTTCCCTTCTTAATGAGCAATACTTCTGGAGAGCTACAAGCACTACACTGTTTATCAGAATTTTTTGCAAGAAATCCTCGTGGAAGAGAAAAAGTAATTTTACATGCAGGATATTTCGAACATGCAATAAAATAACTCTTAAATTTAGGAGTATACCTAATTTGTAAATCTCCACCACAAACGCAAGGCTGAACAAAACTTGCTTGTTTCATTGTTTCTTGATAGGACCCAGAAAGTTCTTTTCCAATTTCATTTTCCTTAGCCTTAAACTGAGTTAACACCTTACGGAGATGTGTTTCTGCATGTGCAAGAACTTCTTTTTCAGAGCTTTTTCCTTTTCTAATTTTATTCATATCTCTTTCAAAATCTTTCGTCAGCTGTTCATCAAGAATATCTGGGCAATATTTTTCTAAAACTGCAACTGTTTTCAATCCAAGAGTAGTTACCTCAATAGAATCTCCCCGTTTCAAATAGTTTCTATCAAAAAGACTCTCAACTATTTCAGATCTGGTCGCCTTAGTTCCAAGATTTCTCTTTTCTAACTCTTTAATGATTGAAGCAGGTGTATACCTTCGAGGAGGACTTGTCTCCTTATCCAGAATTCTCAACTCTTTCACATGCAACTCTTGTCCTTCTTTCACATGTATTTCAGCTTCTTCAAGTTTCACATAAGGCCTATAGAATTTATGCCAATTCTCTTCTACAGTGCGTGTCCCTTTTACAAGGAAATTTTCTTTATTGACATCTATAGTCGCAGACACAGTCTCTCTCACTGCAGCTTGTGCAAAAGTTGCTAAAAATCTTTTGACAATAAGATCATAGAGTTTTGCTTCTTTTATCTCTAAACTTCCAGGAATCTCTCCTGTTGGATATAATGAGGGATGTGCCTCATCTTTTTTCTTTCCATTATTTGGCTTCAATGACTTTTGCTTCAATAACTCTTGACAAAAAACAGTATAATTATTTTGTTCAGATATTTTTTGTATAACTTTTTTATACCCAATACTTTCCGGCAATTGATTTGAAGATGTTCTCGGATAGGAAATATACGAATTAATATACAAAGACTGTGCAATTTCTAAAGTTTCCTTTGGTTGAATACGAAAAACTCTATAGGCTTCTAATTGTAAAGCAGTAAGATCAAAAGGATGTGGTGCGTCTTGCGTAAACTGTTCCTTATCTAATTTGGTAACTACAGCTTTTTTTCCTTGACATTTAGTATAAATAACTTCAACATTCTTTCTCTCATCAAACCTTCCCTGTTGATGCTGTGCAATGAGCTCTTGAGTATCCAACTCTAACTCCCAATAAGGCACTGGAATAAAGGATTGTATGTCTTTTTCTCTCTCAGCTAGCAATTTCAACGCTGGCCCTTGTACTCGTCCAGAACTGAGGATCTTAAACATCCCTGTAGCATTTTTAATGGAAAGAGTCAATGCTCGAGAAAGGTTAATCCCAAACAACCAATCCAACTCATGTCGAGTAATTCCTGCTTCCGCTTGTCCCATATCAATATGCTTCATAACATGCGCATAAGCTTCTCGAAGATCTTCTTTTGTAGTCGTAGAAAACTTCATTCGATAGGCATCTTTCTTCCCACAAGCAAATCGCACAATATTAAATCCAATGACCTCTCCTTCAACATCATAGTCACAAGCAACAACAATATCCTGTGATTCCTTAGAAAGCTTCTGAATAAGCTGTAGATAAGG
>CAYJSK010000110.1:0-3751 GCA_964372745.1 Candidatus Woesearchaeota archaeon | reverse complement strand
TTTGTACACTTGTTTTTCTAGTTTTTGAATGGCAAAGCGTTCATACACTTTTGCTCGAGAAATACTTACCATATACATTGAGTAAAGAAAAAGACCTATAAAAGCTTACCTTCTGCCAAAAACAGGCCCTTTCTTTCTTCCAAAGCTTGGTCCACGTCTTTCATCTCTTCCACCACCAGGGCTTGGTCTTCGTCCACCAAAGCTTCCTCCAGAAGAAGGTCCTCTGCTAAAACCACCACGTCCCGTACTTGGTCCAGGTCTTCGTCCACCAAAGTCTCTTTCTTGTTTTTGGAAAGCTACTTTTTCAAACTGTGGAAGTTCTTCTTTTCGAATAGTAAGAGATCGATCAGAAAGGATACGATTGAAATTCTCATAGTCATGATCAGAAAGCAAGGTAATTGCATCTCCTTCAGATCCTGCTCGTGCAGTTCTTCCTATTCGATGCACATACTCTTCAGCAGTCTTTGGCACATCATAGTTATAGACATGAGACACATTTCGAATATCTAAACCTCGCGCAGCAACATCAGTTGCAACAAGAATATTGATATGTTCTTTCTTCAAATTATCTAGAGCATGCATTCTTTTACTTTGTGTCAAACCACCATGAATAGCCATAGCTTTAATCCCATGTGCACGAAGATTTTTCGTCACAGAATCAACACCATGTCTCGTCCCACAAAAGACAATACCCATACCTTTTGGATTGAGTTTAACTAAACTCGTCAATAAAGAGAACTTCTCATGTTGACGAACCACATAGTATTTTTGCTTCAAAAGATGCTTTGCCACATGAACTTCAGTCTTAATGGTGACTGGATGCCGTAAATATCTTTGTACCAATTGTTGGATACTTGAAGACAATGTTGCACTAAAGAGAAGCGTTTGTCTTTCTTTAGGAATATGTTTCATAATTCTTTCGACATCTTCAATAAATCCCATTTCAAACATCTTATCTGCTTCATCAAGAACCAAAATCTTCACTTTACCAAAGTTGATGGTCTTTCTTTCTAAATGATCCAGAATTCTTCCAGGAGTCCCTACAACAACTTCTGCTCGAGGGATAGCATGGATTTGTGGTCCAATGCCTACTCCACCATAGATAGAAACAATTCGTGTTCCCATAAATTTACTAAAAGAATACAGTGCATCACTCACTTGCACACACAACTCTCGTGTGGGTGTGAGGACAAGAACTTGTAAGCCTTTCCCATTCTCTACTTTTTCTAAGAGAGGAAGTCCAAAAGCTGCTGTTTTCCCAGAGCCAGTGCTAGACTGCCCTACAACATCTTTTCCTTGTTTTACTTCAGGAATACATTTTTCCTGAATTTGCGTCGCTTCATTATAACCTAAGGCTTTAACTGCCTTGAGAAGATTATGATGTAAATTTAATTCTTCAACTAACATTTTTATAATTACCTACTCTTTTGGATATTTGTGTCTTTATTAATGTATTGGGATCCGAATACCCCTCAGTTTGGGATAGCTTTTGACCTAGAATGAGTTTACAAATCCTCGTACTTGCTAAAAACCCCTAAAACAAGCTTTTTTAGTCATATCTATGGGTTTTTAAATAGGTTTTGAGATCATTCATCAATGCTTGAGCATCTTTTCCCAACTTTCCTTGGTAACTTGCCCACTTACCCTTAGTAACCATCTTATCATAAATCTCTCGAATTAAAGTCTGGTATGCAGTTCTTTTCGTGAGTGCCCAATCAGAATCAACATCTTTTTCCATATACGTTGCTATTTTCGCTGTTACCGTTCCTTGCTGCGCAGTTTTCTTCTTCCCATCATGCAATTCTATATGCACATTTTCTGCTTCAGCTTTAAAATCAATACTAATCATAAATTTGGTATAGTCATCAACTCTTTTATCACAAAGCCAAGTGAACGCATAGAGTTTTTTCCCTTCAGAAAGGATTTTTTCTGTATAATCAATTTCAGCAACATCATATCCTCGTTCTGACATCCATTTTTGAAAATATCTATACAGTTCTTTTTGATCATAGGTCAATGTACTGCTAATTGTTTTTGCTGGACTCAGAAAATCTTTCACACCCATTTTGTATTTTAGTAGAGAAAGGCGCATATAAACTTTTCTATTTGAGATAAGATTTCATCACACTTGTTAGATCCATAGATTCTCCAATCAATTTCCCAATATACTTCTTCAAATCATCTTGAACAATATATCTCTCATAGAATTCACGCATAAACTTTTCATACCAAACATCTTCATTATACTTTTTTTGAAAATCCTTGATAAATTTGGTTTTGAAAGTAATCAATAATCGTGCCCAATAGACTACTTCCCCATCTTCTAAAACCACTTTTCGCACATCTTTTGCCACAATGGCAATTTCTAAAGCATATTTAATGTATTCGGTCACATCTTTACTTGCAGTCCACTCGGATTCTATCTGGTCTCCAGTCCCTATATCTTTTTCTGAAAGTCCCTTTTCATAAAAATCATAGCCCATACTATTGAACCATTGTGGCAGTGCCTTGAGAAGACCAATAATATCTACATAAGAATGATGTTTAATTTGAAAGTTTTTTTCCGTAAAAATCTCTAACTCTCTGGCTTTTTCTGCTCCCATTCTATCCTTAGGGAAGAATAAACTTAATAATAGTTTCGGTTACTCTTCTTCAGAAGCAGACTTTGCAAGATGCTCTTCTTTACATTCTGCACACATATACTGGTCATCTACTTCATACAAACGCTCAAAATTTTCACAGACTTCACAACCCCCTTCCACATATTTTTCTTTTTTCGCTAGAGAACGAATACTTTTGCTTTCTACCATCACATCAAAGAGCGCTGGTTGTAGTTTCAGAACATCATTCAGGGTCAGCATACCCACAAGTGTATCTTTATGGATGACAGGTAACCTTCGTACTTTCTCTTTTTTCATTCGTATAAGGGCATTATAGAGATCTTCTTCTGGGCCAATAGTTTGTATTTTTTTCGTCATAACTTCTTTCACTTTCATAACCTGTGGGTCCAATCCTTTTGCAAGAAAATGTACGAGATCTTTTTCTGTAAGAATTCCTTCCAGTTTTGCATCTTTTGCAACAAGAAGACTTCCCACCTTTCTTTTCATCATAAGTTGTGCACATTCAAAGATAGTTGTTGTCCCAGGAATAACCACTGGTGTAGCAGACATTGCATCTGCAATACGAATACCTGTTTTCATAACATTCACTAAGTCTTTTAACTTTTTAAGCTTTGTTAATTTCAATATCTATTTTACTTTGAAAAGAAAAGTATTTTAACATTAGAGAGATTATTGAATATATAAAAGAGGAGAGAGTATGGGGGAAAAAGCATGGCGTTCTCGTTTCTTTCGCACACCTGAAGAAAAAATACGAATCTTAAAGAATTATGGAGTGCATGTTTTACAAAGAGAGGAGAAGAAGAGAAAAAAAAGAATTTCTTCAATGTGGCTCATTATTGGGGTATGTATAGCTTTATCTCTAAGTCTTTTTTTCATCCCAGATGGTTCCTTTAGTGGCTTTACATTTTTCGATCCTGAAATAAGCATAACACAAGAAGCAAGTATTCTTGTCTCAGAGGCTGGTTTTTTTGTGGGAAATAGTACTGGTAGCTATCAAGTAGATCATGTGATTATAGAACCAGAAATACCTTATATCAATAATACTTTGACTTGTGCAAATGGTTCTACAAGCACAGATGTCAGTTCTCTTCTTTATATTTGGTATGTGAATGGCAGTTCTTTACGTTTAG
>CAYJSK010000109.1:0-3754 GCA_964372745.1 Candidatus Woesearchaeota archaeon | reverse complement strand
TTATAGTCCATCTTCAGAATAGACTAAAAGAAATTGAAAAAGAAATAAGAAACCTTGCTTAAATTCGTTTTAAAACACCTTGCATAGGTTCAGAAATAAAATTCTCTTGTATGAGTTGTTGAAGACAATCTTGCACAATCATTTCCCCTAAACCCATCTCTGCTGCAACATAATACACTTTCTCAGAAAACACAGACCTGCTTTCCAGAGTTAATTTCTCAATAATTCCTCGTATACTTGTTTTCGTATCTTTCGTCATAACTCACCACCTCTTTAATTGAATTCTTTTTCTTGAGTAAATTTTCTTTATATATCTTTAGAAAGGAAAATATACATTTCAAGATATAGGTTTAATGGAAAATAAATCTTTATAAGCGAAATTTTTACGAAGTGACAACTCCTAATGAAGGAAGGCTAAATCTTTTTTAGGGGAATGCTGAGAACAACCTGTTTCTAAGGCTTGCAACACAGTTCTATCAAAAGTTTCCTGTGGAGATAAGACAAAGACAGAAGGGGTATAATTTTTCCAGTACTCTCCGACAGCAAGATCAGAAGCAAGCACAATCAGCTCAAAATTAGAATGTTGAATACTCTCTTGTAAAAGATCTTTATTTCGAGAGTAAGAGTCCGCAACCAGAAAAACAAAACGTCGTGCTTCCTCTCTCCAAGATTCATTTGAAGCTCTTCGTAAAGCATAAGGATAGGCTTCTGGCATATCTCCACCACCAAAAGCAGTAATGGACTCCAAAGCAGAAAAAGCTAAAAAACCCTCTGAAGAAAAAGGAGATACTAATTCATAAGGTCTTTCAAAACTCCCAAAAGGAGCATAATCTCGAACCACTGCAACAGCAAAACGAGAATCACTATACATTTTCTGCACAGCATCAAGAAGAACAATACCATGAGCTTGTGCCTGCATTAAGTAAAACCCCATTGAACCAGTTCCATCGTAAAGAAAGAGAAGATCCAAATGAGAGCAATCTCCTTGAGTGAGTATTTTTCTCTCTAAAGAAGGGATACTATCAATAGAAGGAACAAGCCTTTCTTCAAAAACAATTTCTGGGACAGAAGGTTCTTCTGCATATGCAAACGGAAAAGAAAGGATAAGCATAATCAGTTAAAAAATACTCTCTTTAAAAGAATTGCGAAACTATTTAAATTATATCCCATTTAAGAACACAATGGATGAAGGGATTGCACATTTTTCTATTGAACAAGCAAGAAAATTAGGGGCAAGCTACGCGGAAGCACGTTTAGAAAGCACCACTACAAATTCTTTGGTAATGAAGAACGGCACAATAGAAGCATCCAGCTTTGATAGCTTTGAAGGAATAGGTATACGCTTTATTATAAATAAAAAACTAGGTTTTGTCTCAACAAATGAACTCACAAAAAAAAGAATTGCCGAAGTCCTAGAAAAAGCACTAAAGATAACAAAAGCAACAAAATCTTTAGGAGAAAACACCGAGCTATCTAAAGAAAAAGCAGAAACAGCAAGATATGAAGTAAAACAAAAACAAAAAATCGCAGATATAGGTGTCGAGCAAAAAATACAACTCTTGCAAGATGCAGAGAAAGCAATACAAGAGACAAAAGTTTCCGTACCCTCACGCTATTGTGTACTCAGTGACACAGATTGTACAGAATACTTCACAAATTCAGATGGTGCAAAAATTCTCGCACATGTTCCAAAAATGAATTTCTATTATTTTCTCACAATAGCTACAAATCAAAAAGTCACGCAACGATACTGGGTCTACGGTGCATCTGGTGGTTGGGAGCAAGTAGCTAAATGGAACATTCCAAAGATTTTCACAAACGAAGTAACAAGCATGAATAACATTCTGAAAAAAGGAATAAAAACTCCACAAGGTATCATGCCCATTGTCTGTGGTCCACAAGTCTCAGGGATTATGGCTCACGAAAGCTGTGGTCACCCTTTTGAAGCAGATCGTATTCTCGGACGTGAAGCAGCACAAGCAGGAGAATCCTACATTCAGCTAAAAATGAAAGGAAAAAAATTGGCTTCTTCCATTGTCAGCATTGCAGATGATCCTACCATTGCAAATAGTTATGGATATTTTCTCTATGACAACGAAGGCGTCAAAGCACGAAGAAAACTCCTGATCAAAGATGGAAAGGTAAATGAGCTCCTCCAAAACAGAGAAACAGCTTTTCAACTCAAAACAAAAAGCAACGGTTCTTCCCGTGCATCTGACTTTGAAAAAGAACCTATTATTCGTATGTCAAACACTTTTATGCTTCCAGGGGATTACAAAGAAGAAGAACTCTTTGAGGGAATAAAAAAGGGAATCTACATGAAGAACTTCATGGAATGGAACATTGACGATAGACGACTCAATCAAAAGTATACTGGAGCAGAAGCATATCTTATTGAGAATGGAGAAATCTCTACACCAGTCATCAGTCCTATTTTAGAAGTATCCTCATTAAAGATGTATCCAGCAGTAGATGCAATGGGAAAGAATGTAGAGTTACACGCAGGAGACTGTGGAAAAGGAGATCCGATGGATACGATACCTGTTACCCTTGGTGGACCATCAATAAGACTCCAAGGATTGAGAATAAAATGAAACACGAAGACATCACACAATTCCTCTTAGAAGAGCTCAAAAGAAAAGGGGCAGATGATGTAGTCCTACAACTCGGATCTGGAGAAACAACTCTTATTAAATTTGTCAACAATAAAATTTCTACAACAAAGAGTTGGGAAAGTTCTCATCTCAGTATTTTCGCAACAAAAAACCAAAGAATTGTCACAAGCTCTCTAAGAACTTTCGACAAAGAGACAGCAAAGAAATGCGCAGAGAACATGGTCAAAAGCTTAAGAAAGATGCAGCCAAACAAAGACTACCAAGGCATTGCACAAGGCCCATTCAAATATAGGAACGAAAAAGAATGCTTCGATCCAAAAATAGAATATCTTAGCGAAGAAATGGTCGACATGGTCAAACAAGCAATAGACACAGCAAAGAAAAAAGCAAAACGATCTTCTGGAACGCTAGAAAAAACCTTTGCAGAATCCTATCTACTCACATCAAATAATGTGGAAGCAAGAGAGAAAGGAACAGGGATATACTTTGCAATACGAACGCTTATAGATAAAAATAGTTCTGGCTATGGTTCTTGTGTATCTCGTATGAAAAACAAAATAAAAATTCAGGAAGCAACAGAGCATGCAACACATATTGCACAACTCTCCAAGGGACCAAAGATAGCAATGTCTGGATCTTTTGATGTTCTCTTTGCACCACATGCAATCGCAGCTATAGTTGATCGTTTCGCAGAGAATGCATCTATTTTCTCTGTTGAATCAGGCTTATCTTGTTTAAAGGATAAACTCGGAAAAACAATTGCAAACCCCTCAGTAAATATGTATGATGACCCTACAATTTCAAATGGCTATGGATCAACTCCCTATGATGCAGAAGGAACACCCACACAAAGAACAAGTATTGTAGAAAAAGGCATCTTCAAAAATTATTTACATAATGCTTCTACTGCAAAACGCTACAAAGTCAAAAGCACAGGGAACGCAGGGCTCATTTCTCCTCGTGCATTCAGTCCTGTACTCAAAGAAGGAAACTACAGTAAAGAAGAACTGTTTAAAGAAGTGAAAAAAGGCATCTACATCACCAATGTGTGGTACACACGTTTTCAAAATCATGAAACAGGTGATTTTTCTACCATTCCACGAGACGGAGCATTCTACATAGAAAATGGAAAAATAAAG
>CAYJSK010000108.1:0-3760 GCA_964372745.1 Candidatus Woesearchaeota archaeon | reverse complement strand
ACCGAAAGGGCAAGGGTTTCTCAGCAATGTAAATCAGCTGAGAGTAAGTTAGTCCTAACCACAATCCTAACAGGAACTGTGGGAAAGGGAAAACGGTTAATATTCCGTTACTATAGAAGTACGCGCGGCAACGCAAGCTTTGTTTCTGACGCTTTGGAATAGACTCACAAGTACTGTCGTGCTTGTCAAAGAGAATAAATCAATGGAGTATCATAACGATGAGAAATTGATTAAATCTCTGAGGAGCTCATTTTTGTGAGTTGAGTTGATATCTAGAGCCAGTGAAAAAGGAACAGAGAAGGATCTTCTATAACTATACCTAGATCCGGCACTGGTGTCCCTGCGTGAGAAGCGCAAGGTCTGAGGGAGTAATCTTGTTTAGGGAACTCGACACATTGGCCCCGTATCTTCGGTATAAGGGGTCCCTGCGATTGTCTTTGTATAAAGGCGATTACAGGGTTCAATAACTCGGGCGATCCGACTGTTTAACAAAAACATAACAAACTGCGAGCCAGAAATGGTGTGTATAGTTTGTGACGTCTGCCCAGTGCTAGTACTTCAAACTCCGGTTCAACGGAGCTAAGAGCTAGTAAACGGCGGGAATAACTATAATTCTCTTAAGGTAGCGAAATGCCTTGTCGTTTAATTGACGACCTGCATGAAGGGCGTAACGAGATCGCTATTGTCCCAAACAAGATCCCCCCGAACATTACATTCTGGTGCAAAGTCCAGAGACTTCCAGTGGGAAGCGGAGACCCCATGGAACTTTACTGTAGCTTATTGTTGCGATGCGAGTTTTATTGTGTAGCGTAGGTGGGAGTCGCTATGTTCTGGTCGCTAGATCAGGAATAGACATCAATGAAACACCACTCTATAGAGCTTGTATTGCTCACTTCCTTGTGAAGGACAGCAGTTGGTGGACAGTTTGGCTGGGGCGGCACCCAGCTGAAAAGATATCAGTTGGGCCCAATGGTAAGCTCATCAGGTTCAGAAATCCTGAGTAGAGTGCAAAAGCAAAAGCTTGCCTGACTGTATTTCGAACAGTAAGAAATGCAGCACCGAAAGGTTGGTTTAGCGAACCCCTGTGTCCCAATTGATGGGGGCCAGGTATGACAGAAAAGCTATCCTGGGGATAACTGAGTCGTCGCGCCTAAGAGCTCAAATCGACGGCGCGGCTTGCTACTTCGTTGTCGGCTCATCGCATCCTGGGTATGCAGAAGTACCCAAGGGTGGAGGTGTTCACTCATTAAAGCGGTTCGTGAGCTGGGTTAAGAACGTTGCGAGACAGTTTGTATGATATCTACTGGAAGTGCAAAAAGGTCTGAGAGGAAGGAGTATTTAGTACGAGAGGAACGGTACCTCGACGCCTCTGGTGTATCGCTTATCTGATAAGGTAGGGCGAGCAGCTACGCGTCACATCATAAGTGCTGAAAGCATCTAAGCACGAAAGATACCTCGAAAAGAGACTGAGAACTCCTGCAGAAGACAGGGTTGATGGGACTGGCGTGTACGCATCAAGCTTCGGCGAGATGTTCAGCGCGCAGTTACCAATCGTTCGCTTTTAGCTATTTTCATACTCCTCTTACCTATGCATGTTTTTTTCTATAACTATTTTATATGAAAGGCATGTGTTTAATTCTATAGTGTACACTCTATGATCTTGAGAAATACATTTTCGTCGCTTCGCTCCAGTGCTCAGTCGCCGCAGGGCTTTTACAAAAACAAAAGAAAAGAAAGAACAAAAAGAAAAGCTACCTTCGTTCTTCTTTTGTTGTCATTCTTATTCTTTTTTATATGGTCCTAGTTCCTTTTCAAGCAAGTTATAATCTAATCCTAATACTTGACAAAAATCTTTTTTTACATCTCCACTTAGTACTCTTCTAACTATACCATTTTCAAGACGTGAAATAAAGGGAACGCTATAGTCTCGTACCTTTGGATGGAGATCATTAAGTTTATCCCTTAATTCTCTTTGATCTAAACCAAGAGCCAGTCTTTTATTGTGGATTATTTTTCCGAGTTTTTCCATTTCAGTTAAGTTTTCTTGTGGAAGAATGAACCTTCTTCTTGATCCTCCTTCAATGATTTCATCTAAATGCTGTGGATCAAAGTAACTTTCAAGAGCTCTAAGTACTCTTGCTTTTTCTTCAAAAGATGAATCAAAATATCTTCTTATGATAAAATCAAGATGGGGACTTAATCTCTCTATATCCCTTGTTGCATATTGTATATTTGAGCTATAGAAAGGATGATCTTTTCCTAAGCTGGGAATATAGTCTTCTAAGCAATCTCTAGGGTTTATCTCTTTCTCTTCATGACCAGGAAATATGAGCCTTAGTCCAAATTGCAGTTCTTCTTTTGTTGTCATTTGTGTCTCCTTAATGTTATTATCTTGTAGTAAATAACAAAGATTTAAATATTTGTGGTAACTTTATCACCACATGATTCAAGAACTGATGCATGTGGGATTTTCAGAAAAGGAAGCAAAGATCTATATCCTTTTAGTACAAAAAGGAGAACTCTCTGCAGTAAAAATTTCTTCTGAACTCAATTATCATAGAAGGACGGTGTATGATATATTAGATTCATTATTCCATAGAGGATATATTCTTAGAAAAAAAGTGGAAAATAAAGAAATCTTTTCTGCAATAGAAGCAGAAGTAATAGCAAAAGAAGCATATGAACATTATTTGGATTTTAAAAAAATTCTTCCAAAGCTCCAAGCAAAGGAACAAGAGGAATTAAAAGTGAATATTATATCTGGTACAATGGCAATAAAGATTCTTGTTGAAAAGCTACTCCCTGAAAAAGGTGAATTGTTGGTTATGGGAAAGGGAGGATATACAATAGAACAATTAGGAGATTCAATCTATCAATATTATGGAAAATTACAAGAAGTTAATTGGAGAATGATTCAAACAAAGGGCTATACTAATACCAAATTTAAACCAAAACAATTACGATATTATCCCGAAGAATTAGAAACAGGATTTATTGTATTTTCTAATATGGTATATTTGTTTCCTAAGGAGAAAGATCTTCGTTTAATAGAAATAACAAATATGCCCTTTGCAAATACATTTCGAATTTATTTTGAATCCATGTGGAAACATTTGAAATGAGAATATTCTAAACCAAAGCTAGATTTTTTTCTGGACATTACACAATATATTTTTTATAGTGACTGTCAACTTTGTTCTTGATAATATAAATAATTTTTTATTTTTCTTTCCTGAGTATAATCTCTTTTATGTTTTCAAGCTTCTATAGTGTAGTATCTCCATGTGCTCCACAGGAAAATTTTTAACACATTTTGAAAATCAAGACGGAACTTGTCAGTCACTTTTTATAGGATATTTTATAAAGAGCTTCATTTTAGCCCGATTGTATGAGAACAAACAAAAAATCATTTAGAAAGAATTATAGCATTACGGATGACATTTCAAGGGAATCTAGAAAGAGATTGAACTGACTATGAATCAAGAACCAATAATAAAAGAAAAAAATTAAAGGTAATCAATACCTAAACTATTAGACATCTGCTTGGAGTTATCTTTTCTCTTCGCCCCTCTACCCATAACATAAGGAGAAGTAACCCCAGTAATAATGGTCATCACACGAAGCTTTCCTTTCATATCTCCTGAGATTCGTGCACCCCAGATAACATTCGCATCTTCATCTAAAGCTTGAGTAATAAAGCCTCCTACACGATTCACTTCATCAAGAGTAAGATCATCTCCTCCAGAGATATGAATCAAAG